>JBMNPV010000048.1:0-13634 GCA_050943775.1 Oscillospiraceae bacterium | reverse complement strand
CCCATGAAATTTGCCGCGACCACTTCCCCGCAGGAAACGGGGCGGTCAAGGACGATGGCGTTCACGGCCTTCATCGCGTTTTTGAGTTCTCCCTTGGGGATGGCGCCGCTCGTGCGGACGGGCAGGACCGGGCGCTCCGGAAAGCTTGTCGCGACACTGGTGGTCAGTGTGCGGACCGGGTTCGTGAGCTCGGTTCTGGCGTACTCCTCCCCTTTCGGGCAGCGGTTGCCGGTGACGGTGATCTCGCCGTTTTCCTCGACGGCGTGCAGGGAGCAGCCGTTCGGGCAGACGATGCAGACAAAATTCTTTTCCATCTCACGCCTCCTGCAATTCGAGCGTCACGCTGTCGCCCGGCTGCACGCACGAGAGGTCAAGCTCGATGCGCTCCATCTCGGGCGGCTTGAGCCGCTGATATTTTTTCGTGAACACCGTCTCGCCGTTCACGCGGACGGTGACAAGGCTTTTTTCGCGCACATCGCGGCTGCGGAAAAAGACGACCGTTCGGCTGAGATCGGCCGCCGTGTCCAGACGCTCCGGGACGGCATAGAGAAAGTCTGCGTCGGCGGAGAGATCCACAAGCTCGCGGGTCCTGACGCTGTAATCCGCCGCCGCCGCGCCGGCGGCGGCGCCGCTCTCGGAGACATAGTCCACAAGGTCGTTCACGTGCAGGGCGTTGCCGCAGACGAAGACGCCGTCGACCAGCGTTTCATAGTTCTGGTCGCAGACCGGCCCCTTGGCGCGCGGGTCGAGCGTCACGCCGAGCGTTTCGGCAAGCTCGTTTTCCGGGATCAGACCGACGGAGAGAATGAGCGTGTCGCAGGCGATCTTCTGTTCGGTGCCCCGGATGGGGCGCATCTTCTCGTCCACCTCGGAAATTTCGACCGCCTCGAGCCGACTGTCTCCAAAGACGCGCGTGACCGTGTGGCTCACATGGAGCGGGATGTCGAAGTCGTCAAGACACTGGGCGATGTTCCTCGTGAGGCCGCTCGGCGTAGGCTTTGCTTCGTAAACGCCCAGAACCTCCGCCCCCTCGAGCGTCAGACGGCGGGCCATGATAAGGCCGATGTCGCCGCTGCCGAGGATGACGACCCGCTTGGCGGGCTGCTGACCGAGGATGTTGATGTAATACTGCGCGGTGCCGGCGGTGTAGATGCCCGCCGGGCGTGTGCCGTGGATGCCGACCTGTCTGGCGGTCCGCTCACGGCAGCCTGTAGACAGGACGAGCGTTCTGCTTGTGACGGTTCGGACGCCGTCTTTCGTGACGAGCGTGATGTGAAAGATGCCGTTTCGTTTTTCGACGCGGGTGACAAAGGTAAAGAGCGTCACCTCAACGGCGGAGTCCTCGACCGCGTGCACATAGCGGTTGGCATACTCGCAGCCGGAGAGCCGCTCACCGAAGCGCAAAAGGCCGAAGCCGTCGTGTATGCACTGGTTCAAAATGCCGCCCATACGTGCGGAGCGCTCGACAAGCAGGACCTTTTTGCCCTTTTCACTGGCGGCCAGAGACGCCGCAAGACCCGCCGGGCCCGCGCCGATGACGGCCACATCGTAATCAGCCATTGTCCGCGCCTCCTTTCGTCTTTCCGAACAGCAGCTCGCTGCCCTCGCCCGCCTTTTTGACCTGCTCAAGCGGGATCTGCAATTCTTCGGAGATGATTTTTGCGACCTGCGGCCCGCAGAAGCCGCCCTGACAGCGGCCCATGCCCGGGCGGCAGCGTTTTTTGACGCCGTCGACCGTCGCGCACGGGATGGGACGGTGCAGCGCGTCGATGATCTCGCCGCGGCTGATCTCCTCGCAGCGGCAGACGATCTCGCCATAGGCGGGGTTTTCTTTGATGAGCGCCGCGCGCTCGGCGTCCGGGAGCTTTGCCAGACGCGGGATCGCCTTACGGTGCGGGTCAAAATCCTTGTTGACTTCCGGCTTTTTGCCCTGTGCTGTCAAAATCTCCCCGCTCATTTTTGCAAGCGCGACGGCGATGGCCGGAGCCGCCGTGAGTCCCGGCGACTGGATGCCCGCGGCGTGAACGATGTTTTTGCATTTTCGACCTTTTTCGACGATGAAGTCCTCCTCAAAAGTCGCCGCGCGCACACCGGAGAAATAGGTGATGGCGTCCGACTGGCGCAGGCGCTCCGTCGCGCGGCCCTGTTTTGCAAACACCGCCGCGACGTTCTTGGCCTCGGTCGTGAAGTCCTCTTTTTTGTAGGTCTCAAAGGCGTCCGGCCCGACAAGGACATTGTCATCCACCGTGCGGATGATGCCGCCGCCCTTCGAGTGGCCCTCCTCCTTGAGCTTGCTGATGAGCGAATAGGAGGTGCGGACCATCGAAACGGTTTTGTGGTCGAGTATCGTGTTTGTGCCCTTGCGCGGGTGGATGGAGAAAAAGCGGTCGCCCGCCATTTTTGCGATTTCCTCGCTAAAGACGCCGGCGGCATTGACGACGACCTTCGGGTAAACGGTGCCGCGGTTCGTGTGGACGGCGATGATTTTTCTGTCCTTTGTCTCCATGCCGGTGACGACGGTTTCAAAGGAGAACTTCGCGCCGTTCTGCGCGGCGTTTTCGCCGAGCGCGATGGTGAGATTGTAGGGGCAGACGACGCCGCCGGTCGGGAAAAAGAGACCGAACTTCATGTTGTCCCGCAGGGCCGGCTCAAACGTATGAAGCTTCTTTTCCGTCAGCACCTTCACATTGCCGAGGCCCATGCACTTAAAATAGAGCTTGAGGAGGGGCGCGAGCGGCAGGAGCTTTTTCGAGTCGAAAACGACGGTCTGTCCGCAGCGGTCAAACTCGATGTCTAGCTCCTTTGCAAGCCGATCGAACATGCGGTTGCCAGCGAGGTTGTATTTTCGTTTTTCGCAGCCGGGCAGCAGGTCGATGCCGGGGTGGACGCAGCCGTCGTTCCGGCCCGAAGCGCCGATGGCGAGGTCATATTCCTTTTCAACGACGAGCACATCGAGTTTCCGGCGGGTCAGCTCCCGCGCGGTCGCGGCGCCGACAACGCCGCCGCCGATGACGAGCACATCCGGGGCCGCGCCGTCGATGGCTTTGTCCGTGAACTTCGGCGCGCGGATGGGTGGAATGTCGTCGCCGGTAAAGACGCAGTCGTTGAGAACGTGCGTCTTTCCGTATTTTTTTGCGGCGCAGAAGCCTGCGTTCACGATCACGTTCCAGTCGTCGCTCTTGCCGGTGAGGACAAGACCGTCGTCCGTTTCGCGGACGGAAAAGCCCGCAAAGCCGTTTTTTTGCAGCCGCTTGTTGATTTTCTTGACGTTCAAATTCTCGCCTCCAGATCAGACCAGCAGAATTCCTTCGTTGAGGATGCCGTTCGGGTCGAGCGCTTCCTTGAGCTTATACAGTAGCGGATAGGAACTGCCGTGTTCCTGCGGCATCCACGCCGTGCGGTACTTTCCGCTGCCGTGGTGGTGGGCGATGGAGCCGCCGCGCGCGAGCGTTTCCTCCATGATGATGCGGATGACATGCATGTAGTCGTCTTTGACGCTGTGCTCCTCCGTGACCTGGAACAGGAACTGGAAATAGATGTTCGTGCCGTTGATATAACTATGCGAGCTGTGGCCGCCGATAACAATAAGATTTTCCATTTCCTC
Organism: Oscillospiraceae bacterium; assembly: GCA_050943775.1. Lineage (GTDB taxonomy): Bacteria > Bacillota > Clostridia > Oscillospirales > Oscillospiraceae > UBA2658. Next base: position 10,030 of record JBMNPV010000048.1, on the reverse strand, counting down.
AGTCGCCCGTGCGCAGACGGCTTTGTAAATTTCACCGATCTCGGACCAGTTCGCGGAAATTTCGCAGGTGTCCACGCAGGTGCCCATGTCGTGCATCTGCTCGCTCGTTTCCTCAAGCTCGTTGGAGATGTTGTTGCGCGTCTCGATCCAGGACTCGACGGGCTTTGTGCCGAGACTCTCGGCGCCGTGCTTTTTAACGATGGCGTCCACGCCCGCGCCGGTCGCGTCGGCAATGGCTTTCGGCCCGTCCGCGAGGAAGAGCATCAGCGCCTTGCCGTCCTCCGCGACGCCGCCGAAGAGCGTCATGACCTCTGCCGGATCGTGCAGACGGACGACGGCGGGGCGATAGCCCTCGACCATGATCTCGCGGATGGCGTCAAGGCCGTCCTGCATGGAGCCGATCTGGTAGGCGCACATCCAGCGCTCGTCGGGCCGATATTTGAAGATCTTCACCGTGACCTCAGTGATGAAGCCAAGCGTGCCCTCGCAGCCGAGGAAGAGATTGCGGAGGTCCGGGCCGGTGGAGCGGCGCGGAACATTCTTGATGCGGACGATCTGCCCGTCCGCCAGAACGGCTTCAAGGCCGACCAGCAGGTCTTCAATGCCGCCGTACAGCGTCGACCACTGGCCGATGGAGCGGGTCGCGACAAGGCCGCCCATCTGCGCGAGCGGCAGAGACTGGGGACTGTGGCCGGTGGTGTAGCCCATGGCGTTGAGTTTGTCTTCGAGCTCCTGCAGCGGCTGTCCGCAGCCGGTCGTGACCTGCATGTTGACTTCATCTATTTTGTAGATGCCGGTGATCTCGCTGCCGTCGAGCACAACAGCGCCCTCGACCGGCTCGATGCCCTGCGTGACGGACGATCCGCCGGTGCGAGGGGTCGCCTTGACCTTGTTAGCGTTGAGGAAGGCGAGGACCTTCGAGGCCTCCTCCGTGCTCTTTACCTTGACGGCGCACAGCGCCTTCGGCACATCGAACACGCCGTCCGCGCGCTCGTAGCGGCGAAAGCCGATGGCGTCCTTCGTTTCCTCTGCGACGGCGGCCGCGTTCGTGATGACGCGCTCCTCGCCGACGATGGCCTGTAAGCCCTTGATGATCTCCGTACTCTCCATTTCGATCTATGTCCTTTCTTGTTAATTACAATTTTTTGTACTTATCCATACATATAAGATAGCACTGCCCCAGGCCCGCTGTCAATTGCTGAGCCCTTTTAAAAGCGACAAAATTTCAAAGCGCGAAATAGACAATTGTCACAGTTCCCGGACGGCTGTGCAGAGCGGCAGCCGCGTGGACGCAATGGTGTGTAGGGCAAAGGGAAAGATGTCGAGTAGGGAGAATCAAAAAAAGCGCGGAAGAATGGCCGGAGAGAACAGAGACATTGTTCTCTCCGGCCGCTTTTTTTGTTTTTGCAGGGGCAGGGATGCGCGCTCACATATTTTTTTGTTTTATAAGGTAGGCGGCGATGACCTTTGCCGCCTCGGCGCGATTGGCAGCCGCAAGCGGGCGGAAACTGTAACTGCCGTTTGCGTTCAGAGAACCGGTGATGATGCCGGCTTTCTGCATTGCAAAGACGCTGTTTCGGGCCCAGTCCGCAATATAGGCGTCGTCCGTGAACTTGACCGGCAGAACATCCATGCCCATGGGCTTGCCGAGATAGACGCTGTAGCGTGTGAGCATGACAGCCATCTCCTGCCGCGTGATATAGTCATTCGGACGGAAGAGTCCGCCGCTGCCGGTGACGATGCCGTTCACGCTTGCCCATGTGATGTAGCTGCACGCCCAGTTCGAATAGGGGACGTCCGTAAAGCGGGAATAGTGATAACCGCCGTCCAGTCCGCTCGCGCGCGCGAGCATCGCAACGAACTCGGCGCGGGTAACGTTGCTGTAGGGCCGGAAACTGTAGGTGCCGTCATGGTTGTCGATGCCGGAGAGGATCCCCCGTTTTGTCAGCTCATCGACGTAAGAGTAGAACCACTGATTTGCGAGGATGTCGACAAAGGCGGCGTTCGCTTTTTTCGGCGTGACGTTGACGGTGAAGGTCGTGGATTGACCGCCGTAGGTGACCGTAATGGTCTGTGTGCCACCCGCCTTGAGATGGGTCGGGGTGCAGATAAAGCCGCTTGTGATGACGCGCGTCGACTTGTTTGCGAGCGTTGCGGTCAGCGTAAGACCGGCGCTTTGCAGATAGTCTCCCTGATAGTAGTTCACGACAGTCGGCTTTGTCTTGACCGCAATGCTGCTCACGACCGGTTCCGTGACGTTGACGGTGTAGGTGACGGAGTGGCCGCCGTAGGTGACCGTGATGGTCTTCTTGCCGTTTGAGGTGAGCTCAGTCGGCGAACAGGTGTAGCCGGAGCTGATATCCTTTGTTGTGCCGTCGGTCATGATTGCTGTGAGAACCATGCCGGTCGTCACGAGCGTGTCGCCGCGGTAGAAGTCCAGCGTCGTCGGTTTGGTTTTGAGTACAAGGCCGCTGACGGAGGGCTCTACGACCGAAACCGTAAAGGTGGTCGTCTTGCCCTTGTAGGTGACGGTGACGACCTGCGTGCCGGTGCTTGAAAGCTTTGTCGGCGAGCAGGTGTAGCCCTCCGTAACGGTTTCCGTCTTGCCGCTTGAAAGGCTGACTGAGAGGACCATGCCGGTGGGGTCAAGGGACTGCCCCTTGATGTAGCTGCGCGTGGTGGGAAGAGTGCGGATGGAGATGCTGTTCACGGCCGGTTCTGTCACAGTCACGTTGAAAGTGGCGGTCTTGCCGCTGTAGGTGACGGTGATGGCCTGCGTGCCGTTGGTTGAAAGCTCTGTCGGCGAGCAGGTGTAGCCGGAGCTGACATCCTTTGTTGTGCTGTTGGCCATGGCCACCGTGAGGACCATGCCGGTGGTCACAAGGGATTGCCCCCTGAGGTAGTTGAGCTTGGCGGGAGAGGTTTTGATGGTGATGCCGGTTACGGCCGGTTCAACAGTCACATTGAAAGTGGCGGTCTTGCCTTCGTAGGTGACGGTGACGGGAAATGCATTATTGACCTCGGCGAGCGGGGTTTCGCTGTAATCACAGGTAAATCCGCTTGTGACAGTCTGCTTTGTGCCGTCGCTGAGTGTCGCCTCAATGACCATACCCGCGAGGCTGACATAGTTGCCGACATGATAGCTCGTCTTTGTCGGAGGCGTTTTGATTTCAATACTCTCCACGGTTACGTCCGCTCCATCGCCCAAAAGCATGGAAACGGGTGCGCCCTGCGCCCCTCTAGTTGCAGCGGCCGCCGCTCCCGGCAGCAGCGATGTGAGCATGCTGACCGCGAGCAGAACCGATAATAGCTTTTTTTGCGCATAGTTGTTCCCCCTTGTTTGCCGAGTGGATACCTGTATGTATTTATCTATATTCTCTATTCTCCTCATTTTACAAGGATTCGCGGCCATTCTCAAGGCCCGGAACACCCAAATCCGCAAATTATATTTTCGTTTGGCGCACTGCCGTCCCGGGCAGACGACAGAAAGGGGGCCGTCCCGCGGCTGTCCGCAAAGAAAAAACATTGCCAATCTTCCTCTTACTGGGAAAAGTCGGCGTTTTATACCGGAGCGTAGATATTGCAGAGATTCTTGCGTAAAAACAATAGATTATTTTGACGCAATATGTTAATATGGGGCGAACAAGCCTTATGACGGCGGAGGCAACAAAAAATAAAAGCGATGGTGGTCTTTCAAATGGATGTGTTTTCCTTCTTCACCCTTGGCGGCGGACTTGCATTTTTCCTGTTTGGAATGTATATCCTTTCCGCACAGCTGGAGAAGCTGGCAGGAGGAAAGCTTGAAAAAACGCTCCGCATGATGACGTCGAACAAGTGGAAAGGGATCGCACTCGGCTGTGTTATCACGATCGCGATACAGTCCTCCTCGGCGCTGACGGTCATGCTCGTCGGCTTTGTCAACTCCGGCATTATGGAGCTCGGCCAGACGATCGGCGTCATCATGGGCTCCAACATCGGCACCACGCTGACGGCGTGGGTTTTGAGTCTCTCCGGCATTGACAGCGACTCGATGCTGCTCCGCCTTTTAAAACCCTCGTCCTTCTCCCCGGTCCTCGCGCTGATCGGCGCGGTCATGCTGCTCGCCTGCAAGAGCACAAAAAAGCAAAACACCGGCGAAGCGCTTCTGGGCTTTGCCGTTTTGATGTACGGCATGGAACTCATGAGCGACGCCGTCGCCCCGCTTGCGAGCAGCGAGCGCTTTACGAGTATCCTCACGCTCTTTAATAACCCCGCCTTTGGCATCCTCGCAGGAACCCTCTTCACCGCGCTCATCCAGAGCTCGGCGGCCTCCGTCGGCATTTTGCAGGCGCTCTCCCTGACCGGGTCCATCACCTATGGCGTGGCAATTCCGATCATCATGGGCCAGAACATCGGTACCTGCATCACGGCCATCCTCTCGGCGATCAGTGCCAACCGCAGCGGCAAACGCGTCGCCGCCATCCACGTTTCGTTCAACGTTCTCGGTGCGATCGCGGTCTGCGCGCTTTTCTATCCGCTCAATGCCCTGCTCCAATTCTCCTTCCTTGGGCGGGCGATCGATCCGGTCGAAATTGCAATGGTCCACTCCCTGTTCAATATTTCCACAACAGCACTGCTGCTGCCGTTTTCCAACCAGCTTGTCAAGCTCGCCTATTGCATGGTTCCGGAAAGACCGGAGGCGGACGGCGGTGTGTTTATTGACCAGCGTCTCATGGTGACGCCGTCTTTCGCGGTTGCCGAGTGCCACAATACCACCGTTAAAATGGCAAAGCAGACCAAGGACGTAATTCTCACGGCGATGGCGCTGATGGGGCACTACGACAAGGCCGGCGTCGAAAAGGTCAACGCCGGCGAGGACGAGACCGACAAATATGAGGATGTTATCGGCAGCTATCTTATCAAGCTCAGCGCCATGGAGCTCTCCGAGCGCGACAACAAGCTGGTCGCGGAAATGCTCCACGCGATCGGCGATCTCGAGCGCATCGGCGACCACGCACTCAACATCTGCCACGCCGCGCAGGAGATGCATGACAAGGACCTGCGCTTTTCATCTGAGGCCAAAGCGGAGCTTCGCGTTCTCTCCGCCGCTATCGAAGAGATCCTCAACATGACGGTGGAAGCGTTTGAAAACAGCGACGCGCGGGCTGCCGCAAAGGTCGAACCGCTCGAACAGGTCATTGACACGCTCTGTGCCGACATCAAAGAGAACCATGTCCGTCGCCTGCAGCAGGGTAAGTGTACGATCGAGCTCGGCTTCATCCTTTCGGATATCATCACGAACTATGAACGCGTCTCCGACCACTGCTCCAATCTCGCGGTCTACATCATCGAGCTTGCCAGCGACGCAAACTTCAACACACATGCCTATCTCAGCAACATCAAGACGGGCAAGGAACCGGAGTTCATCACCGATTTTGAGTACTACAAAAGCAAATATGTTCTGCCGTCAGGAACGGCCTGAGGCGAAAACCGCCGAAGAAGGCGGCAGAGTGCGCGCGTCGCAGTTTTGCGAGCTGCGGCGCTAGCGATTTACTGTGCAAAATAAACAAAGTTTTATTCCATGCTTGACAAAGGAAGGAAACCCCTTTATACTGACGCCAAGCTGAAAAAGCTGAAACCTGAGAGTCAGAGAAGTAAGCAGGGTCCTCCCCTTTCAGAGAGCCGCCGATGGTGGGAAGGCGGCAGGCGGAGCCGTGCCGAATGGACTGATGAGGGCGGCCCGAAAGGAAACGAGTAAGCGCCGACGGAATTCCACCGTTAAAGGGAAGGACGCATGACTGTGCGTCGCAGAGTGGGCGGGAAACCGTCAATTTGGGTGGCACCGCAGAAGCCAAAAGCTTTTGTCCCGAAGGAGAGAGAAGTCCTTCCGGAGACAAGAGCTGTTTTTTTACCCTTTTCTCCGGAGAAATCGAAAGGAGCACATTATGAAGACCGAAAAAGACAGGAACATCCCTTACAAAGTGTATCTCACGGAAGAGGAACTGCCCCGGAATTGGTACAACGTCCGCGCCGACATGAAGCAGAAGCCCGCGCCGCTTTTAAATCCTGGCACGGGCGAGGTGATGGGCTTTGAGGACCTCCGGGCCGTCTTCTGCGACGAACTGATCAAGCAGGAGCTCAACGACGACGACCGCGAAATTCCCATTCCGGAGGAAATTCTGAACTTCTACAAAATGTACCGGCCCTCGCCGCTGGTCCGGGCCTATTGTCTCGAAGAAAAACTGCAGACCCCGGCGAAGATCTATTACAAATTCGAGGGCAACAACACCTCCGGCAGCCACAAGCTCAACTCCGCCATCGCGCAGGCGTACTACGCGAAAAAACAGGGTCTCCGGGGCGTTACGACCGAGACAGGCGCCGGCCAGTGGGGCACGGCGCTGTCGATGGCCTGCGCGTACTTCGGCCTGGACTGCAAGGTGTTCATGGTCAAGGTCTCCTATGAACAAAAGCCCTTCCGGCGCGAGGTCATGCGGACCTACGGCGCGTCCGTGACCCCCTCGCCGTCCATGACGACCGCCGTGGGACGCAAGATCTTGGAGGAAAACCCCGGCACAAGCGGGTCCCTCGGCTGCGCCATCTCCGAGGCGGTCGAGACCGAGGCCGCGAACGAGGGCTACCGCTACGTGCTCGGCAGCGTTCTCAATCAGGTGCTGCTGCACCAGTCCGTGATCGGGCTGGAGACGAAGGCCGCGCTCGACAAGCTCGGCGTCACGCCGGATATCATCATCGGCTGCGCCGGCGGTGGCTCGAACCTCGGCGGACTCATCTCTCCGTTCATGGGCGAAAAACTGCGCGGCGAACGGGACTATCACTTCATCGCCGTTGAACCCGCCTCCTGCCCGAGCTTCACGCGCGGAAAATTTGCCTACGACTTCTGCGACACCGGCAAGGTCTGCCCGCTCGCGAAGATGTACACGCTCGGCAGCGGCTTCATCCCGTCTGCCAACCACGCCGGCGGTCTGCGCTATCACGGTATGAGCCCGGTCCTCTCGGAGCTTTACCATGAGGGACTCATGGAGGCCCGCGCCGTTGAACAGACCGGCGTTTTTGACGCGGCGACGCAGTTTGCCCGCTGCGAGGGCATTCTTCCCGCGCCGGAATCGTCCCACGCGATCCGCGCGGCGATCGACGAGGCCATCAAATGCCGCGAGACGGGCGAGGAGAAGACCATCGTTTTCGGACTCACGGGTACGGGCTACTTTGACATGGTCGCCTACCAGAAGTATAACGACGGCGAGATGACGGACTATATCCCGACGGACGAGGAACTTGCCCGCAGTTTTGCAAAACTGCCGGTCCTTCCCGGACAGAAATAAACGCAGCCTGCCGGAAAGACGGCAGAAAAGACCGACAGCGCCGCGGGCATTTGCCCGCGGCGCTGTCGGTTGCTGTGTTCAGGCTCCATTATCGGGCGCTGCCGGAGCGCCGGGCGCGGCATGGGCCGCGAACCACGCCCGGATGACGTTGTCGATGACTTCGTGCCGGGCCTTTTGTCCGCTATGCGCACCGTCGGAGAGAATGGTGGCGATGATCCGCTGCGCCTGCTCATAGCTGGTCAGGCGGACAAGCGTGTTCGCTTCGTCGACGATGTAAACGCCTTCGCGCAGCTGGTTGATGCCGGAGCCGCGATAGACCTCACCGGAGTCCGCGTCTGTAAAAGAAGCGCGGCGGACTTGGGTGTCCTGAACGGCACCGCCGGTGAGAACGCTGCCGGCGGCGCGTTCCTTGAGCGAAACGCTGTGCGGCGTTGCCATGATGATGACACGCTTGGCGCCGAGGACCTCCTGCGGGGTGAACCCGACGGAGTGTTCGGTGTGCAGTGAGTACATGACGGTGGTTTCCGCGCTGTTGCCCAGCGGAAGCATGTGGTCATTGCCCTTCCGCAGCGCGGCGGTGCCGCTCAGATCGACCCGTTCATTGACGCCGAAGCGCGAACCGAGACCGGGCACCGGGTCCATCTGCGTGAGCTCAAACTTGACCCGGTCCTCAAAGCGCTGATATCTCGGGTCGTTGTGGAGCCAGTATTTGAGCATCATCGCGCCCTCGATGGCGGAAACGCCGCCGCGGCTGTGGCCGCGGATCAGAATGTGGACGTCGTGCGGTGCGCCGGTTCCGTCGAGCCAACTGTCGAAAATGGGGGAGAGATAGGATTTTCCCAGTTCCAGCATATACCCGCGGGTTTTTTCAATGCTGTACTCGCCGGAGTTTGACAGTCCCTTCATGGCCTGTGCGCCGGCGATGCTGAAGCGGGTCCTGTGCAGCGAGTCCTTCCGGCGGACATGCTCATGCTTGACGCCGTTGATGGTCTGCGAGGCGCCATAGCGCTGGTAGATCGGATCGTTCGCAAGGCGGCGCAGGTTTTCCGCCGCGATCTCTTCCGGCGTGCGGACACCGGGGATCCACAGATAGGAGCGCAGGCGGTTGTACCAGCTTACCTTGAGCTGCTTTTGGGGCTTGACCTCCGTGCCGTCAGGTCTGCGGTACTTTCCCTTGCCTTTTAAGCCCGCGTAATCCGCGCGCGGAGTCTGAAAGCTGGAGCCGGCCATGTCAAACTCGAGAACATCGTCCGCTCCGTTTCGGGCGACGATCTCCGCGCCGCGCGCGTGGTGCAGAACGGACTTCCGGAGGTCGACCGCGGTAGCGCTCCGCATCATGTCGACGCGGTCGTAAACGTAGGGCATGAGCTGGTCCACAACGGCCCGGACGCTGTAAAGCTTCTGCTTGCGACCGTATTTTTCCAGTTCACGCGCATCGTCGGAGATATGGGTCGGCTGGATGTAGACGTCCTGCTGAAGCTGCTGTTGCTGCTGCTGTTGCTGCTGTTGCTGCGGCATGATCAAATCTGCGTGCTGCTGACGCTGAAGCTGCTCATTCATGGCGACACCTCCTCTTCTGCCGGCTCCGGACCGTTGTAGAGATAGCCGCGGCGGACGAGCAGCGGCTCAAGGCCCGGAAAAAGCTTCATTGTAATGTCGCAGGCCGCCTGCGTACGGCAGAGATAGCGCAGCGGCGTGTCGGGTGGCAGTTTTTTGGCGGCGGCTTTCGCGGCGGCGGCGACCATGTACCCGGCTTCGCGCGGCGAGTGCGAGAGCGTTTGCAGCAGAGACAGCTCCATTGCGCCCTGCGCGTCGACATGAATAAGCAGCGCGCCGTCGATCGCGTTTTTTGAAAGCGTCACGCAGCTGATGTCCGGGTCGTAAAACGAAAACCGCTCGTCGATGTCTGTCGGCGTGTCCGGCAGCTGGTGCAGGCGGCTGAAAAAAGACGCGAGCGCACTGTCGCCGATCTCCCGAAGCGGTATCGTTCCGCCGGGTTCCGCTTTGGCGATGGCCGGGTTTTCGAGCAGCGCCGCAAGCGTCGTTTCCACATGGGGAATGTCCATGGGCGTGAAGTCAAAGCCCCAGCTCTCAAGCCACAGATACAGCTCGTCATACTCTGCGGGCATGGGGACATCGCAGAGGATATGTTCAATGCCGCTGCCATCCGCAATGCGGAACAGGTCCCGCAGCAGCGCCTCGCCCGCCCCGCGGCGGCGCAGCTCCTCGGGGACATAGAACCAGCGGAGAATGGCTGCGATGCAGTCCTTTTCCCCGTCGCTGCCCTGCTCAACGGTGAAGACAAGAACGCCCGCCGCACGCGGCGTGTCGGCCTCCTCCTCGTCCACGGCGCCGAGCCCGTAAGCCCGTCCGTCGAGCACTCGCTCAAGTTCGGCGGCGGGGAGCAGCCTTTCAAAAGGGCCTGCCGTGCTTTTGGTGATTGATGTGATGACCAAGTGCAACGCCTCCTGTACCGCGCGGCTGCCGCCGGCGCGGCCTTTTGGTTTTATTATACTGACAGAGAGCGATTGTGCAAATAGTGATCGCTTCTTTTTAGCGGATTTTTAGAAAGACCTAATTCTGCCTGAAAGCAGGGAAATTTTGACTCCCGGGACTTGCAAACGCCCTCGCTTGCAACTATACTAGGGAATAGCACAAGAACAAAATTGAGAAAACGGAGGAAACGACAGTGAAAAAGGCACCCCGATTTCTGG
>JBMNPV010000047.1:0-13714 GCA_050943775.1 Oscillospiraceae bacterium | reverse complement strand
GAAAGACGCCTGCAAGGGTGGTGAAAAAAAGTTGCAGAGTGAGCGGCACAGCGGTGATGGAGATTTTTATAAACGCCCCCGCCGCGATCAGCGCCACGAACAGACTCATCCGTACCAGATTTTTTGTGTTGTTCATTGTTAACCTCGTCCCTATATCAAGTTTATTTTTAAGATAATATGCAGCCTTCGGAAAGTCAACTATATATTCGCGCAAGGTTAACTGTTTGCAGAGAAATTTGTTTTTCGGATGAGAAAAGCCGAGAGCAACGCCTGACCACACTCGTCAGACGCTGTTCTCGGCTTTCGTTTTTCGAGGACTTCGTTTTAATCGTACATCTGCACGATCTCTTCGCATGTTCCGATCAGATTGAACAGGGTCCGACCGGCCAAAGACGGGGATATCTCGTTTTCATCTCTGATGAGGGAGGAACCCATACAAAGCTCCCGGCTGCCGGCCTGTAGATTGGGCATCCAGATGCGTACGCCATACTCCTCATTCAGTTTATTCAGAATCTCATAGGGCGTTCCGAGGGATTGCGTAAAAGCCCGTAAAAACAGGCCCGTAATATACATTTCGACATGCGCTTCGTTGAGCACGACCCAGCACTCCGGCGGGCGTTCGCTTCCGCCGACGCTCATGTTAAAATGCAGGACCGGAAATTCATCGATTTTATAAAAATTTGCTTTTTCCGCGGCTTTCATGCGTTTGTCCTGCATAAAAAAGTTGATGCACGCTTTTTGCCAGAGCGAAGCGTTTTCTTCCAGTTTGAAGCTGTTCCAGCTTGCCGCTTTCGACAAACTGAAGATTGGTTTTATGGTGTGAAATTGCGGCGCGCGTCCATCGCTATGTCCATCGTGGAAAAATGCCGGTGATTTCGCGGCCTTTTCCTCTGCGTTGGAGCTGCTTTTCCCCCTGGTCTTTCGCGGCAGAGTATAGCCGTTTTTCTTGCGCATTAAGTAATTGATCGTTTCGCTTGCGGTAAAATGATGGTGGTTCTTTGCCGCGTATATCTGCGAAAGCTTTAGACCCAGATCCTCCGACGCTTCAACAAGATTTTTGTATCGCTTTCCGTTATACTCACAGGCCGTCTTGTAAACGGTCGGCACCTCGTCCTCCGAGGTTTTGGCTATTAAGCTCAGATCCCTTGCCGCAACGATGTCCTCCGGGGACATTCCCATACGAAGCTGTTTATAGACGACATTGTAGCTGATACCCATCGCTTCGGCAAATTTCAGCATCGAGTTGTATCTCACGCCATTGCATACAATGGAACGCATAAATGACCTCCGCGTAATCTATATGTATTTATGTCCTTTGCACCGCGGCAGGCCGGACGACTCCCCTGCTAAGGGGGAGCGTTCGGCCGCTTCTGCCTGCGGTGCTAGCCATGCTTTTCAGGCAATATCCTTTTCGTATGCGCAGATGATGCGCGAGAGTTCCTTATCGGAGAGACTCTTTTTGCTGAGCAGCGCCTGCGCAACGGCGTCCAGCAGCTCGCGGTTATCCTGCAGCATTTTCAGTGTCTCGTCATAAAGTTCGGATGCCAGCGCCTTTGCATCTTCAATGGAGATCTTGTTGTCATCCAGCGTGCCGGTAAAGGCTGAGACATTGAGGAGATTGTCTCCCATCCCGAAAATGTTGAAGTAATTCCGGAGCAGTATGGAGGCGTTTTGCAGATCGCTCGAGGCACCTGTCGTGATATCGTCCTTGTTTCCGAAAAAACACTCCTCGGCAGCGCGGCCCGCATAGCAGACCTTGATCTCGGCCTTCATCTCACTTTTGGACGTAAACGCGCGCTCCTCGGCAGCGTGGTGGAAGGTGACGCCGCCTGCGCCGGAGGTGGAGCCGACGATGGTTACGGACGGGACGATATTGGTCGTCAAAAGCTTTGTTGCGATGGCGTGACCGGCTTCATGGTAGGCGACGATCTTGAGATCCTTCTGGTTCGTGACGGATTTCTTTTCGCCGTTCATCAAAACCTGGAAAAGCGCCTCGTCGATATCCTTTTGTGCGAGAATATATCTCTTTTCGGAGGCCGCATGGATCGCCGCTTCGTTGATGACCGTGGCGATAAAGGAGCCTGAGCGGCCGTCGGTCATCAGGGCAAGGTTTTCAACGCTAACATCCTCCGCAATTTTTTTCTGACTGAAATAGTATCTGATAATTGCCCTGCGGTCCTCCAGATCGGGGTTCGGGATCGCAATGACGCGGTCAAAGCGGCCCGGCCGCTTGAGCGCACTGTCAAGCGAATCAACGTCGTTTGTCGCGGCGACGGTGAGGATGCCTTTGTTTTTGACGGAGCCGAGCTCTGTGAGAAGAGCGTTGATGGTCTGCCGCCGCTCATCGTGCATCTGCCCGTTTCTCTGTGTGCCGACCGCATCTATCTCATCAATAAAAACGATGCAGGGCGCTGCTTTGCGGGCGTCTTCATAAAGACTTCGGATGTTGCGGGAGCCTTGCCCCACATACAGCTCGATAAATTCGGACGCGCTCACGGAGAAAAACGGAACATTCGCTTCATTTGCCAGTGCGCGTGCGAAAAGCGTTTTGCCGGTTCCCGGAGGGCCGTAAAGCAGAACGCCGGAGGGAAGCTTTGCACCGGCCTGTTCCAGAATTTCAGGGTTTGCGAGACATTCGACCAGATATTTCATGGAGTCTTTTGTTTTCTCATACCCGGCAATATCCGCAAACGTAACGCTGTCGTTCGGGTTCGGCTTTGAATCCGCATGGAGAGCCGGAATGAACAAAGATGACTTGGACGCGATCTTCGCCATCGCGGAATTCGGCTGCTTTGCCGAGGATTTTCCCCAGGCCGGAGGCTGGACGGCGTCCCGTTTCTGCTCGGCCGCAGGCAGCACAAAAAAGATGATCGAAAAAACCGCCGCTGCCGCGCAGCTTATCCAGCCCAGATGTTCCAGCGGATAGGGAGCGATCTTCTCAAGCGCAAAAAGGAACAGTCCGGTCGAAGCTATGGTCAAAAGTGCGGCAATCCACGCGGGAAACAACTTTTTATAATTTTTCATATTGATTGCGCAAAGCTTTCACAAGCTTACGCTCTCCTTTCTTTTTTAGTAACCGGATTATAACACCATTTAGCGAAAATTCAACGCTTATTATTATAAATATTCGGAATTTACACACTTAGTGAAAATTGACTAACAAGAACAGGCAAAAATTTTAGACGAATTTTCATTTGTGTCCATATTTTACCCTGTTAGGCAGGTTTTAAATCCGAGTCTCTGAGTGTCGCACGATGCAGCGCACAGGTTTTTGCACGCGAAAAGAAGAAAGCGCCGGTATGGCAGGTACCGGCGCTTTCCGCTGTTGGGATGGTGAGAGTGACAGAAGTGAGGACAGAAATGACTTACCGAGAACTCCTTCAACGATGATAGAATATACCCTCCTCTACTCTGCCGCAAGCCGGGAGGGGGGTTATAAAGGAAACTTTTCCGTCCAAATCGTTCCAAATCATCCAACTCTATTTTGTGCAAATCACGACCCCCACGGGGGCTTGTCGAAAAAGGGAAAACCTATAAAATAACGAATATAATAAAAAATTTAAACGAAAGGACAAATGAAAATGAACAACACTGAAAAATGGGAAAAGGCGGCCGCGTTCCACGGCCACAAATGCGGCGGTCTCGCCATCGGCTTCAAGGCCGTTGAGGCGCTCGAAGCACATTACGGTGCACAATTTGCGGATGACGAACAGATCGTCTGTGTGAGTGAAAACGACACCTGCGCGGTTGATGCCATTCAGGCACTTTTGGGCTGCACGCTCGGTAAGGGCAGCCTCATCTATAAAAAGCGCGGAAAAATGGCTTTCACTTTCTATTTCCGCGAAAGCGGCAAGTCTGTCCGCATCTACTTCAAGGCTGAAAACAACAATCTTCCGCGCGAAGAGTGGATGAACTGGATTTTGGAACAACCGGCAGAAGAACTTTTCACCTTCAGCGAAGCCCGTGAAGCGCTGCCGGAGCGCGCCCGCATCTTCCGCAGCGTTAAATGCGAATTCTGTGGCGAAAAGGCCCGCGAGGACCTTATCCGCCTGTCGGACGGCAAGTTCGTCTGTCTCGACTGCTTCAAGGAATACGACCGTTAAACGGAGGAAAAACAAAAATGAAAAAGAACACTCTGAAACTGACGGCGCTTACGCTTGCGCTGTCTTTACTGTTTTGCGGCTGCGGCGCGAAGGATACCGACAGCTCCCCCTCCGCATCGCCGAGCGCATCCGCAACACGGACGGTCACGGACATGGCCGGCAGAAGTGTCGAAATTCCGCAAACCGTCAACACAGTCGCAACGCTTGGCGCAACCGCTCGAATCTTGACTTATGCCGGCTGCGCAGACAAAATCACCGGCTTGACCGAGCTTGAAATGAAAGGCGACGCCGGTATGCCCTACGCCTATGTAAACGCGGAGCATTTCATAAAGCAGACCGCCGTCGCCTCCGGCGGCAAGAGCAACGTCAACTATGAGGAAGCAATTGCAACACTCAACCCGGATGTGATCTTCATAAACTTCTCGGATGCCAGCGAAGTGAATACCCTTCAGGAGAAAACAGGTATTCCGGTCGTGGCGCTGTCCTTCAACGGAATTTTCAACGACGGCGTTAACAGCGCGATCACACTGGTGGGTGAAGTCATGGGTACACAGGAGCGCTGCAAGGAGGTCGTCGACGCAATGGCCGAATGGCAGAAGGATCTAAACGACCGCACAAAAAACCTTGCCAACGCGGACAAGCCCAGTGTCTATGCCGGAGCTGTGAGCTTTGCCGGCGGTCACGGCATTGAGGGTACATATGCGAAATATCCGCCTTTTGTCGCCATCAACGCAAAGAATGTTGTTGATGAAACCGGAGAGGACGGCTCACTGCTGATCGAAAAAGAAAAACTCGTCGCGTGGGACCCGGACGTCATCTTCCTTACGCCCGCCAACATGAACCTTGTAAACGAGGACTACAAAGCAAATCCGTCCTTCTATGACAACCTCAAGGCCGTAAAAAACGGTCAGCTCTATTCGCAGATCAACTATAACTACTACGGCTGCAATATTGAGCTTGCCATTGCCAACGCCTACTACGCAGGTAGCGTTCTCTACCCGGAACAGTTCAAGGACATCAACATCGAGGAAAAGGCCGACGAGATCTTTAAGGTGATGCTCGGTCAGCCGTATGTATCGGTGCTGAAAGATAACAACAACTATTTCGGAAAAATGACGATTGGCGCGTAAACTCATGCTGATAAGCAAAGAAAAGCATAAAAGCTACTACAACTATGTGCAGTTTAAAATTGCGGTATTGATCATTCTGGCTGCGCTGACGCTGTTTATGGCACTGGCCGCCATTACTGCCGGCTCTGCCGATCTGACGATACATGAAGTTCTGCTCGCGCTCAGCGGACGGGGCAACGAAAAAACAAAAACCGTCGTGCTCGGTCTGCGGCTGACACGTGTGCTCACTTCAATCATCGGCGGAGTTGGTCTCGCGGTGACCGGGTGCGCGATGCAGAGTATTCTAAGAAACCCGCTGGCCTCGGCCTCAACGATCGGCGTATCGCAGGGCGCGGCGTTCGGCGCGGCGTTTGCCATCGTCGTTTTGGGTGCAGGCACGCAATTTAGCACAAACGACGCCGTTTCGATCACAAATCCTTTGCTCGTTTCCATCTGCGCATTTGTGTTTTCAATGTTCTCGACTTTCGTTGTGCTCGGTATCTCGCGGTTCCGGCAGGTTTCTCCCGAGACGATGATCCTCTCCGGCGTTGCTCTCTCGGCGCTTTTTTCGGGAGGAACCACGATCATGCAATATTTCGCGGACGATGTGAGCCTTGCCGCGATCGTGTTCTGGAGCTTCGGTGATATGGGGCGGACCTCCTGGAAACAGATCAGTATCATGGCCGTTGTTGTCCTCATCGCCTGCGGCTATTTCATTGGGAACCGCTGGAATTACAACGCCTTGGAGAGCGGAGAGGACAGTGCCAAGGGCCTCGGCGTCAATGTTGACCGCACGCGTATCGTCGGTATGACGGTCTGTTCGTTCACGGCGGCAGTGATCGTTTCTTGTGTCGGTATCATCAACTTCGTCGGTCTGGTCGCACCGCATGTGATGCGGCGCATCATCGGCAGCGACTACCGTTTTCTGCTCCCGGCTTCCGCACTTGCTGGAGCACTGATGCTGCTTTTAAGTGATACACTCGCGCGCGTAATCGTCGCGCCTGTCGTGCTGCCAATCGGCGCGATCACATCTTTCCTCGGTGCTCCACTGTTTCTTTATCTTCTTTTTAAGGGGGTCGCTAAAAAATGATTGAGGTTAAAAATCTGCACTTTTCCTATGGCAGTAAGTATAACATACTCAGCGGCGTCAGCTTTTCAGCGCAGGCCGGACACTGTGTGGCAGTTCTCGGCAACAACGGCGCGGGTAAGTCCACGATGATCAAATGCCTCAACCGCATTTTGCAGCCGCAGGATGGTGTCGTAACCGTTGACGGCTGCGACGTCGGCACGCTCCGTCGCGGCGCACTTGCCCGCGAGATGGCCTATGTTGCACAAAAAAGCGAAAGCGCACAGCTAACAGTTTATGACGCAGTACTGCTCGGACGGCGCCCTTACATACGCTTTGAACCAACCAGCGAGGACCATCGCATCACAAAAGCCGTTATTGCCCGCATGGGCCTTACAGACTACGCTCTGCGCTGCATCGACGAGCTCTCCGGCGGCGAGCTGCAAAAGGTCATGCTCGCCCGCGCGCTCGCCCAGCAGCCGAAAGTGCTGATGCTCGACGAGCCGACCAGTGCGTTGGACCTTAAAAATCAATATGAGGTCATGGCTCTTGCAAGGGAGCTTGCTCGGGAGAAACAAATCTGCGTCATCATCGTTATTCACGATTTGAACCTGGCACTGCGATTCTGCGACCGCTTTCTATTTTTAAAGGACAGCGGTGTCTATTCGCTCGGCGGACCGGAAACGGTCAGCCAGAAAGCGATCCGCGATGTATACGGCATGGATGTTGCCATTGAAATCGTGCACGGTTACCCCACCGTCGTCCCTCTCTGAGCTTGCGTCCCAGGTTCAATGAAAACTTCAGCATGAGCACTTTGCCTTGAGCGCCGTTCCCACAGGCGCCTGCTTTTTGCTGCGGACATACCGGTTTTCTTTGTGTTCTTGGTAATCGAAAAACGGAGAGAAGCCCGCGTGAAACTTAATCGGACATATTTCCCGGTAAATATATGCACAGTTTTCCGCATCCGTCCAGATTTGAAACGCATT
The DNA here is from genome assembly GCA_050943775.1 of Oscillospiraceae bacterium. Classification (GTDB taxonomy): domain Bacteria; phylum Bacillota; class Clostridia; order Oscillospirales; family Oscillospiraceae; genus UBA2658. Next base: position 6,450 of record JBMNPV010000047.1, on the reverse strand, counting down.
TTATTTTTGGTTCAATTATTTGACTGATTTTAATTTTATGCCTATTTTCGAACCAACAATCCAATAATTATCATATTCATACTTTCCAGAGAATCGGTTTCTTTTCTTTTTCCCCAACTCTCCCTATAATCTGCTCATATCCGTTAAAAACGGAGGGGAGGACAGCAAAACATGGCAGAAAAAAATCTCAGCATCGACTGGAAACAGTGGTATAAGGATCATCTGACAGACCTTGCAGGTGCAGCCGAATACGTAGAAGACGGAGACTGCATCTGGTTGGGACAAGCATCCGAGATCCCCTATTCTCTGCTGGATTACTTCGATGCACACAAAGAAAACTACAACAACGTCACGTTGCTCTGGAACGTGATGAACGTGCCCAACGATCTCATCTTTGATCACGAGGCAAAAAAACACTTCAAAATGATGAGTGCCTATAATCTCCCGCTCGAGCGTTTGGCGATCGGTATGGGCAATATCGAATGTGGCGGCACCACCTACGATTACCTCCAGACATGGCCGGAGCAGTACAACTGCAATATGTTTGCACTGCAGGTTTGCCCGCCGGACGAAAACGGCTGGTGCAACGTCGGACATTACGGCATCGCAACGAACACCGTCATTAACAAGCGCGATTTTATTAAAAAGAAAATCGCTTTCATTGACCGCACCGGTCAGTGGCCTATCCCCGGCGACTATGAGATCACTTCTCTGCACATTACGGAGTTTGACCGCATCGTTGAAGCGGACACCGAGCTTGCCGAAATTCCGGCACAGCCACCCACGGAGATCGATGTCAAAATCGCTTCATTTATTTTACCGTACATCCATTCCGGCGATAAGGTGCAGATCGGCTTTGGCGGACTGGGTGAAGAAATCCTCTCTCATCTGAAAAGCATCGGCCAGCTTGAGGTCTATTCCGAGGTTGCCTGCGACAACATGGCAAGACTCTGCCAGGAGGGCGTTCTCACAAAAGTGTGCGCCGCCTCCCCCGGCGCCTGCTCCGCTGTATTCATGGACTTCCTCGCGAAGGACAGCCGCGCAACGCTGCGCCCGCAAAATGAGATGATCGACCCGCTTGGGGTCATCCCACAGGAAAACCTCGTTGCGATCAATGCAACTTTCATGTGCGACCTCATCGGTCAGTGCTGCTCTGAAGCGCAGGGCCTCTCCCCCTATTCCGGCCCCGGCGGCTCCTTTGCCTATATCTACGGCACCACCCGCAGCAAAAACGGCCGCAGTTTCCTGTGCCTGCGTTCGACCTATGTCGACCATGACGGCGTACGTCACTCCAACGTTGTGCCGTGGCTGCCGGAAGGCAGCATCGTGACGACGCCAAAGGTTTTCGTAATGTATCTCGTTTCCGAATGGGGCATTGCGGACGTTTTCTGCAAGTCCATTCCGGACCGCATCCGCGCGATCATCAAAATTGCACACCCCGACTACCGCAAAGAACTCATGGAAAAGATCGTCACTACGCCGCTCATCGGTGAAGACGACTTTGAAGGCTACGATGCCTTTGACAACGTAGCCGAATAGTACCCTCCCATACAGCGGGGTCACTGCCTTTCTCACAGTGCCCCCGCACTCCTTCCAACAAATCCATCCTCTTTACCAAACTCTATTTGCCACCAAAAAGTAACTCCTTAAAAAGGCCTGGCAGGCCGCAGCGTCGAGCTGCAAAAACCGTATAGTCCGAAAAACAGGGCGCGCTGCGAAATGTGATGAACATTTTGCAACGCGCCCTTGAAAACACAAAATCGTTTTCGAAAACGGCAGCCGCACAGTCTCCTGACGGTGAGAGCATGCGGTAGCCGGAAAAACAGCCGATTAAAACTCAGCCAAGCTTTGCATTGAGAGCGTCGATGAGCTGCTGGACCTGAGCCTCAGAAACCTTAGCGGCCGGAGTCTTAGCGATCTTGCCAAGGGTGAAACCCTTGGCCATTTTCATCATAGGGTTGGTGGAAGCGCCGGGCATCATCTCGTCAAGGATCTTGACTGCCTCGGGATTACCAAGAATATCGCCCATTTTTGTATCCATTGAATATGCCATAATGTTAACCTCCAAAAAATTCGCCGCCTTCCGATTGCCCGCGGACGCCGTCAGGAACACCGCGAAGCCTTTTTTACGGAAACCGGTCGGCCGGTCAGTGCCGGTATATTTGAAGCCTTGCTTCGAGAAATATTTTAGGAGCGCTTTTTTTAAAAGTCAATACAGTAGTATGCTACAATTATGCGTTTTTGTTTACCTTTTGCATTTTTTATTCCAATAATGCATCAATATTGTTCGTATTATTCGATTATTACCGCCGTATTTTGAACTTTATCAGCATTAATATTCACTTTTTACAAAGTAGTAAGCTACATATTGTTTACTTCGCTGCTTGTTTTTTTTAACGAGGAACGGTAAAATCAAGCGCATGTGTAGCGCACTACGTTGAGGATTTCGGTGAACTTGCCGTTGCTTTTCAGGTCCCGCGCAGGGCCGCCACAGAATTTTCTTTCGCAGAAAAAGGAGGAGACTATGGATTATCAAATCTTATTCAGTCCGGAGATCTCGGGCGAATCCATTAAAGCCTGGAGAGCATCGGGCAAGAAAGCCGTTGGCGTGATCTGCTGTCACGTGCCGGTAGAGATCATGCACGCTCTTGAGATTATGCCTGTTCGCCTGCGTGCGACCGGCTGCACGGAGAGTCCGGATGGGGACGCATGGATGTCGACTTTCAGCTGCAGCTATGCCAGAGGCATGCTGCAAAACTGGATCTCTGGGAAATATGAGCTCGACGGAATCATAACGTCTGACGGCTGCATGATGGCCTCTCGCTGCTTTGATAACGCAAAGCATATCGATGAAGAGAAACAGACTGGAAAACTTTTCTTCCAGTTTGGGGTCTCACGTAAACAGGGGGCGCTTGAACTCAAGTATTTGATAAACGAACTCAAAGATCTGATCGATGTCCTGGAAAAGCTCAGCGGCAACAAGCTCACGGATGAAAAGCTCAAGGCGTCCATTGCAAAGTATAACGAAGCCCGTGCGCTGATGCAGCAGATCTTTGCTCTCCGCAAAGAAAAAGAGCCGGTCATCAGCGGCACGGAGATGCTTTGTCTGACAATGAAATACTGCGATCTGCCGATCGATGAATATATCGAGCTTCTGAAAGAATTTCTGGCAGACGTCAAAAACCGCAAGCCCATCACCGGCAAGCGTGCACGGCTCATGCTTATCGGCTCCGCACTCGACGACCCCGAATACGTCAAAGTCATCGAGGACAAGGGCGGCCTGTTCGTAGCCGATGCGCTGTGCTATGGCAGCCGCTGCTTCAACAGCCTTTTGGAAGTCGATGAGAAGGATGTTCTCGGTTCTGTTGCGAAGTACTATCTCACCCGCATCGTTTGCCCGCGTATGATGGACAACCGTGTTGCGCTCCAGCAGTGGATTGCCGACACTGCCAAAGAATACGCCGTGGACGGCGTCGTCTATGAAAAGATGCAGTATTGCGAGTGCTGGGGCGGCGAGAGCATGTTCCTCGAGCCGAAGCTTGCCGACGAAGGAATCCCCATGCTCACGCTGGAACGTGAGGAGCACATGTCGAACGCCGGCCAGCTCGCCATCCGCGCGGAAGCGTTCGTCGAAATGATTGAAAAGGAGAACTGAAATGGCAAAAGATACAAGATTGGAAGACGAAGTCATGCGCGGCGAACTGTCCGTTTTTGACTTCTGCTGCGAAAAAGTTGAGAGCCAGATGGAGCGTATGAAGGAGAAGCACCCGGAACTTCTCTGGACACTTCAAATTCAGTATGACATGTGGCATCAGGTCCGCGACGCACATAAAAACGGCAAAAAGCTTGTCTTCTTCGGCGGCCCGGTCCCGGTAGACATCATCGTTGCCTTTGACTGTGTCCCCGTTTATCTGGACACAGTCCCGATCCGACTGTCCCCGAACCCGGTCCTGACCGGCAAGTTCATTGACGCCGCCGAAAAATACGTTCCTTCCACGACCTGCGGCCTGTGCAAGACCTATCTTGGCACCCTTGTGGAGGATCAGTACGGCGTTCAGGCAGACGCTTTTGTCTACTCCTCCGTCCCCTGCGACTCCTCCCGCGTTGTTTATCCGAACATGGCCAGAATGATGAATGTTCCTTCCTTCGGTTTTGACCAGCCGTTCCGCAGAGATGCGCGCGGTCTTGAATATCTCGTCGATCAGACGGTCGATTTCGTTCACTTTATGGAAGATTTCACCGGTCACAAGCTCGACTGGGACCGCATGAAAGAAACCATGAAGAATGCCAACAGAACTTATGAGCTGCAGGGCAAGTGCGCCGATCTGCGCCGCCATAAGCCTTGCCCGCTGCCTGGCCGTATGCTCGTTCTCAACGGCACTTCCAACGCCATGTCCTGCTATCCGGAGATGGCAAATCTTCTCGAGCAGGAGCTTGCCACCGGTGAAATGATGATCGAGCTCGGTTTGAGTCCCTGCCCGGACGGTGAAAAGCACCGCGTCGCGCTCCTTCAAAACATGCTCTGGTCCTTCTCCGGCGCAATGGACTGGATGGAACAGCAGTACGGCGCGGTCTGCGTCATGGACGCTTTCGGCTATCAGCACGGCGAGATCTATGAGCATATGGACGACGTACACGACTGCTGGCTGACCATTGCGCGCAAAATGGAAAACAGTCCGATGATCCACGGCGCTGCCGGCCCAACGGAGAACTACATTTATCTGGTGGATAAGATCTTCCAGGACTATGAGCCGGACGTCTCCATTTTCCTCGGACACGTCGGCTGTAAGCACACATGGGCTTCCGCAAAGATCATAACCGACATGATCCAGCAGAAGTACGGTCTCCCCTCTCTCTACCTCGATGTTGACGGTATCGACGGCCGTTACAAGACCCATGAGGAGATCACCAGCGCACTGGGCGAATATTTCGATACGGTCGTCAACAAATAAGTCGGAAAATACAACGGTATAAAAGCACCTTTCTTTTGTATGTTTCCGAACTCCTCCCCCATTGAACCCACCCATACTGTATCCATGTGTGGCATACAATTGAACAGACGAGCTTTTATATAAAAAGGACCCGCTGCAAAGCGAAGCGCTCTGCAGCGGGCCTTTCATCATATGCGAACGAAATACCAATTACATCGTCTTTTTCTAAAAAGCTTCCGCAAGCACGGCATAGAGCTTGTTTGGTTCGATCGGCTTTGTAACATAGGCGTTCATGCCCGCCTCGCGCGCCGCACGGATGCTTTCTTCAAAGGCATCCGCCGTCATGGCGATCACCGGCACCGTCTTTGCGTCGGTCCTGTCCAGCGAACGGAGTTTCTCCGCAGCCTCAAAGCCATCCATCACGGGCATGCGAATATCCATAAGGATCGCATCGTAATATCCAACGGCAGATGCCGAAAACTTATCCAGTCCCTCTTTTCCGTTTTCTGCACATTCGACCTCAATGCCCTTCTCGCGCAGCAATGTAACTGCGATTTCCGTGTTCATGTAGTTGTCTTCGCAGAGAAGCACGTGTTTCCCGTCAAACGCCCGGTTGATGCGGGCGGTTTCCCGCTTTTGAAGCCGCTGCCCTTCCCCTAGCTTGCTGATCGGCAGAGTGACGACGAAGCGTGTCCCTTTATGGATTTGGCTTTCAGCGGAGATTTCTCCGCCCATCAGATCGACATAGCGCTTGACGATGGCAAGTCCCAGCCCTGTGCCGAGCACATTCCCCATTTCGGAGCGCTTTTCCTGCGAAAACGGCTCGTACATCCTTTTCAGGAATTCCTCGCTCATGCCGATCCCAGTGTCCTCAACCACAAGCCGATATACGCTGACCGCCTTATCGTCTGGCCCGTGCTGAACGCTGACGGAAACGGTCCCGCCCTCCGGCGTATATTTGATCGCGTTGGAGATGAGATTGAGTGCTATCTTCTGTACCTTGAGCTTATCGCACCAAAGAGGCGCAAGCTCATCTGTCGGATAGTCGATTTTGAGATGAATATTCTTGAGCTCCGCAGAAGGTCTCAGCGCTGTCACAACGGCGGGGATCAGATTTTCCGGCAGCACTGCCTCCGGTTCCAGGATGTTTTTTCCGCTTTCAATGCGAGAGAGCTCCAGCGTGTCATTGAGAAGGTCCAAAAGGAGTCTGCCCGAAGAGTCGATCTTTTTGAGATAATCCTGCTTTTTTTCCGGACTCGATTCGGCAAGCGCCAAGGTCGTAAAGCCCAGCACACCGTTCAGCGGCGTCCGCAGATCGTGGCTCATGTTCGCCAGGAAGGCTGATTTTGCCTCGTTTGCTTTTTCCGCCTCCAGCTTTGCCGCCTGGATCTCTGCAAGCTGCTTGCGGTTACGGGAAAAAGCGGTCGTAACGTCTGAGCGGACGACCAGAATGATCTTGTTTTCTTTATCGAGCCAGACATAATCAAGCTGTTTGCAGAGGAGTTGGCCGTTTTCTATG
>JBMNPV010000046.1:0-13908 GCA_050943775.1 Oscillospiraceae bacterium | reverse complement strand
TCGTGCTCACGGCACTTGCGCTGACCTTTTTGTTGAGCAAGCCCATCGGCGCATATCAGCTCGGGGAGGTCTATGCACAGAACATGGGCGTGAACATCCGCACTTTCCGCGCGGCGCTCATCTTGCTCTCTAGCATTCTTTCCGCCTGTGTCACAGCCTTTGCGGGACCGATCTCCTTTGTAGGCGTGGCGGTGCCGCAGCTCATCAAGGGCTTTTTTAAAACGGCAAAGCCCCTCGTCATCACGCCGGCCTGCTTTCTGGGCGGTGGCGTGTTCTGCCTGTTATGCGACCTCATCTCCCGGACGGCCTTTGCGCCGACAGAACTGAGCGTCAGCTCCGTCACAGCGGTGTTCGGCGCGCCAGTGGTCATTTACATCATGGTCCGCAGACAGGACCGCGTCCAGTGAATTTGGGAGCGCAGAATATGGAAGAGTATTACATCTATACAGAGCATATGAGCGTCGGCTATGACGGCATGCCCCTCATTGAAAATATCGAGCTCGGTGTGCGCCGGGGAGAGATCCTCACGCTCATAGGCCCCAACGGCTCCGGCAAGTCGACCATACTCAAGAGCATCATCCGTCAGCTCCGGCTGCTTGCCGGAACCGTCGTTCTGGACGGACGCGATATGGCGGCGATGTCCGAGAATGACGTCTCCCGGCGGCTGTCCATTCTGATGACGGAGCGGCTGCGCCCGGAGCTTATGAGCTGCCGAGAGCTTGTCGCCACCGGCCGCTATCCCTACACCGGTCGGCTCGGCATTCTCACAAAGGAGGACCGCCAAAAGGTGGACGAGGCGATGACGCTTGTACACGCGCAGGCGCTTTCCGACCGCCCGTTTTCCTGCGTCAGCGACGGGCAGCGTCAACGGCTGCTGCTGGCACGCGCGCTCTGTCAGGAACCGGAGGTCCTCGTGCTCGACGAGCCGACCTCTTATCTGGACATCCGCCACAAGCTGGAGCTGCTCGACATTCTAAAGACCATGGTTCGGGAAAAGAGGCTTGCCGTCGTCATGTCCCTGCACGAACTCGACCTTGCGCAGAGAATTTCCGACCGTGTTGTGTGTGTGAACGGGCACAGTGTCGATCGCTGCGGCACACCGGAAGAAATCTTCACGGACGCGTATATCCGCAAGCTCTATGGCATTGACCGCGGCAGCTATAACGCGGCGTCCGGCTGTCTCGAAATGGCGCCGGTTCCGGGAGCGCCGAGGGTCTTTGTCATCGGCGGCGGCGGCAGCGGCATCCCGGTTTATCGGATGCTGCAGCGCCGGGGTATTCCCTTTGCGGCGGGCGTTCTGAGCGAAAACGACGCGGATTATGCCGTTGCCTGCGCCCTTGCCGCCGAGCTTATCGCCGAAGAGCCCTTTGCGCCCGTGGGAGAGGCGGCCTTTCAAAGCGCGCGCGAGAGCATCGACCGCTGCGGACGGGTGCTTTGTCCGCTTGCGCATTTCGGTGAAGCGAACCGGCGGAACCTTGCTCTGCGGGAATACGCGCGTAAACGCGCATTTTTGATTTGCACGGAGGATCTGGCTTCACAAGACGACATACGATAAACACCGAGCGAAAGGGGGAGCGAGACATGGAACCAAGCCTCACGTTGGCGGCTGTTCTGACGGGTTTTGTCATGGACTGCTTTCTGGGCGACCCGCCATCGCTCCCGCACCCCGTATGCCTGATTGGCGCTTGCATCTCCTTTTTTGAAAAGACCCTGCGGAGATGCCTTCCAAAGAGCCCGCGCGGCGAGCTCGCGGCAGGTGGCGTGATGGTTGTTTTTGTCGTGCTGCTCAGCGGCGCGGTGCCCTTTGCCATTTTGTATTTCTGCGCGCGCGTAAGCCCGGGACTCTATTTTGCCGTGTCCAGCGTGATGTGCTGGCAGATCATCGCGGCAAAATGTCTCAAAACAGAAGCGGAAAAAGTGCATGCTTGTCTTGCGCGCGGCGATCTCGACGCGGCGCGAAAACAGGTCGGTATGCTCGTAGGTCGGGATACGCAGACGCTCAATGAAGCGCAGGTGATCCGCGCGACGGTCGAGACCGTGGCGGAAAACAGCTCGGACGGCGTGACAGCGCCGATTTTCTGGACGGCGCTCGGCGGCCCGGCGGCTGGCTTCATTTACAAGGCAGTCAACACCATGGACTCCATGGTCGGCTATAAAAACGAAAAGTATCTCTATTTTGGCCGCTGTGCGGCGAAGCTCGACGATGCCGCAAACTACATTCCGTCCCGGCTGACAGCGCTCGCTATGCTTGCCGCCGCCAAGCCGATCGGCTTCGACGGCAAAAACGCGCTTCGCATCTGGAAACGGGACCGGCGAAAGCACGCAAGCCCCAATTCGGCGCAGACCGAGTCGGCCTGTGCCGGTGCGTTGCACATTCAGCTCGGCGGCAGCGCGTCGTACTTTGGAAAGCTCTGTGAGAAGCCGTTTCTCGGCAATCCGGACCGTCCGCTCGAGCGGGAGGACATCCGCTGGAGCTGCCGTCTGATGTACGCCGCAAGCGCGCTTTTTCTTGCAGTCGTCGAACTTTTAGGACTGGTTGTATTCTGCATGAGAGGGTAAAAATTGTGATTATCGGAGAAACATACGGTCACGGCGGTGATATCTACAAAAACAAAATACGGCTGGACTTTTCTGTGAATACGAACCCCCTCGGCACCCCTCCGGAGGTCCGGCGGGCGGTGGAGGCGGCTGCATCGCAACTCTCGGCCTATCCGGACCCCCGCTGCGGCGCGCTCCGCGAAGCGCTTTCTGCGGCGCTCGGCGTAGATCGTGAAGATATTCTCTGCGGGAACGGCGCGGCGGAGCTGATTTTTCAGTTTGTATTCGCTCTGCGCCCAAAGCGGGCGCTGCTCCCCGTCCCGTCCTTCTCGGAGTACGAAGCGGCGCTTGAAGCCGCCGGATGCCAGCCGGATTTCTATCCGCTGCGGCGGGAAAACGGATTTTTGCTCACCGAAGAAATTCTGGAACACATCACCCCGGACACGGAGCTTTTGATGCTTTGCAGCCCCAACAATCCGACCGGAAAATGTGTTCCACGGGAGCTTCTGCAAAAAATCCTCGACCGCTGCCGCGAGACAGGGACATGGCTTTTTCTCGACGAGTGCTTTCTGGAGCTTTCGGACCCGGGCAGCGCAGTTTCGCTGATCCCCGTGCTTTACGCCGATGACCGTGTGCTTGTACTCCGGGCGTTTACGAAGCTCTACGGCATGGCGGGCGTCCGACTCGGCTACGCCGTCTGCCGCCAGCAGGACGCGGCGGAAGCGATGTGCCGCCTTGTCCAGCCTTGGAATGTTTCGTCGCTCGCGCAGGCGGCGGGGACAGCGGCGCTCGACTGCACGGAATTTGTGGAAAAATCGCGTGCCGTCATTTCCCGGGAAAAGGCGTATCTTTTGCGGGAGCTGCGAAAACTCGGCATTTCGGTCCTGCCGGGAGAGGCAAACTACCTCCTACTATCCGGCGTGCCGGGACTATATGAGCAGCTGCTTGCAAGGGGGATCCTCATTCGGAGCTGCGAGAATTTTCGTGGACTGGGGGCAGGCGACTGCCGCATCGCCGTACGGACACATGCGGAAAACGCGGCGCTGATCGCCGCCCTTCGGGAGATTTATCATGCATGAGACCGGAATTGAAGCCTGCTCCGTTCTCAGGGACGGGAAAAAACTGCGCTGCGGCTATACCACCGGGACCTGTGCGGCAGCCGCCGCAAAAGCCGCCGCGCGGATGCTTGCAAGCGGCAAGGTCGTTGAAACGGTTGACATAATTACGCCAAAAGGCGTTGTGCTCCGGCTTTCGGTGCTCGAAGCGCAGTTGGAGGATGGACGTGCGTCCTGCGCCGTTCAAAAGTTCAGCGGCGACGACCCGGATGTGACAGACGGCGTTCTCGTCTTTGCGGGAGTCTCGTGGCAGTCTACGCCCGGCGTCACGGTGGAGGGCGGCGTCGGCGTCGGGCGTGTGACGAAGCCCGGGCTCAAGCAAAAAATAGGGGAGAGCGCCATCAACCCCGTCCCCCTGCGGATGATTCGGCAGGCCGTGCAGGAGGTGCTCGACGAGAGCGCACAGGCGGCGGGCATGCGGGTCGTCATCTCGATCCCCGCGGGTGTGGAGCTTGCAAAAAGGACCTTCAACCCCCGTCTCGGCATCGAGGGCGGGCTATCCGTTCTCGGCACAAGCGGCATGGTTGAACCCATGAGCGAGGACGCGCTTTTAGAGAGCCTTGCGCTGGAGCTTTCGCAAAAGCGCGCGCTCGGCTGCGAGCGGCTGATTATCACGCCGGGGAATTACGGCGCGGACTTCCTTCAAACGCTCTGCGGCGTTGCGGAAACGGAACTTGTCAAATGCGCAAACTACATCGGACGGACCATAGACATAGCGGTCGCGGCGGAGTATCCGGAGCTGCTGCTGGTGGGGCACATCGGAAAACTCATCAAGCTCACGGGCGGCGTGATGAACACACACTCCCGCGAGGCGGACGCCCGCGCGGAGCTGATGGCGGCCTGCGCCCTGCGCGCCGGTTGTGACGCGGACACCGCGCGCGCGATACTCCATTGTCTCACAACGGACGCGATGCTTGAATGCCTGCAGGCGCGCGGACTTCTGCGTGCGACGATGGACAGCGTCGCCGAGCGCATCGACTTTTACCTGCAAGCCCGCGTGAAAGACAGGCTTACGATCGGCGCGGTGGTTTTCTCCGAAAAATACGGCATTTTGTGCACAACGGGGCCGGCGGACCGCTGGCTTCGGGAACTGGAGCGTGAACATGAATAAGGGAAAGCTTTACGGCGTTGGCGTCGGCCCCGGGGACCCTGAGCTGCTGACGCTCAAGGCGATCCGCATTCTTCGCGGCTGCGCCGTTATCGCGGTGCCGCACAGGGATAAAGACCAGTGCTTTGCCCTGCGCATCGCTCTCGGCGCGGTGCCGGAGCTGGCGGAAAAGCCGCTACTTGAGGTGGACATGCCGATGACGAAGGACGAGGACCTGCGGGAACAGGCTTATCGGGCCGGCGTCGAACTGCTCCGCGCCGAGCTTGACGCGGGCAGGGACGTCGCTTTTCTGACGCTCGGCGACCCGACGATCTATTCGACCTACTGCTATCTCCATGAGCGCATTCTGGCGCTGGGTTACGACGCCGAAATTGTTCCGGGCGTGCCGTCCTTCTGCGCTTCGGCGGCGGCGCTGAATATCCCGCTGTGCGAGAACAGTCAGGAGCTACACATCCTTCCCGGTACTTACAGCCCGACGGAGTCGCTTTCTTACCCCGGGGTAAAGGTCTTTATGAAAAACGACCTACCCGCAACGCTCGCCGCCGCGCGCGAACAGAAGCTCTCCGCGCGGATGGTCGAAAACTGCGGCACGGCGCAACAGCAGCTCTACCGTTCCATAGACGAGATACCGGAAAACGCCGGGTATTATTCTCTCTTGATTATAAAGGAGGATGGGCAATGATCCATTTTGTCGGAGCCGGGAGCGGTGCGCCCGACCTCATCACCGTCCGCGGACAGAGACTTTTGCAGGAGGCAGACGTCATTATTTATGCCGGTTCGCTAGTAAACCCGGAACTGCTCGTCTGCAAAAAGGAGGGCTGTGCGGTCTGGAACAGTGCCACAATGACGCTCGAGGAGGTCATAGACGTCATGCTCAAAGCGGAGGAACAAGGCCAGACGACCGTACGCCTGCACACGGGCGACCCCTGTCTCTACGGCGCTATCCGGGAGCAGATGGACATTCTCGACGAAAAGAACATTCCCTATGATTCCTGCCCCGGCGTCAGCTCCTTTTGCGGCGCGGCGGCGGCCCTGAATCTCGAATATACGCTACCGGACGTTTCGCAGAGCGTCATTATTACGCGCATGGCGGGAAAAACGCCGGTGCCGGAGCGCGAGAGCATCCGATCTTTCGCGGCACACCGGGCGAGCATGGTGGTCTTTCTGAGCACGGGCCTTCTGGAGGAGCTCTCGCGGGAACTCATCGCGGGCGGCTATTTGGCGGACACCCCGGCGGCCATCGTCTATAAAGCGACATGGCCGGAGGAGAAAAAAGTCCTCTGTACGGTCGGCACGCTCGCAGGCTGTGCAAAGGAAAACGAAATCACAAAAACGGCTCTGATCATCATTGGCGACGCCGTCACGCACGCGGACTACCGCCGCTCGGACCTCTATAATCCGACCTTCACGACCGAGTTCCGGCAGGCAAAGCGGGTGGAGCCGTGAAAATCCGTATCGTTTCCTATTCCGATGCGGGCGGCAAAACGGCGGAGAAGATTGCGTCCTTGCTGAACGCAGACGGGCACGCGTGCACCTGCTGGGCGCCGACGGAACACTCTCCGAGTCCGAACACACTGCCGCTTTCGGACAGCGCGTCCGCGTGGGCGGCGGCAGGCTTCCGGGAGGCGGACGCACTCATTTTCTGCTGTGCCGCGGGTATCGCCGTCCGGGCAATTGCGCCGTCCGTGAAAAGTAAGCAGACCGACCCCGCGGTGCTGGTCGTTGATGAGCGCGGTAACTTTGTCATTCCGATCCTCTCGGGGCATCTCGGCGGCGCGAATGCGCTTGCGCTTGAGATTGCGGATAAAATCGGCGCGCTGCCCGTCGTTACGACGGCGACAGATCTAAACGGCATCTTCGCCGTGGACGTTTTTGCGCAAAAAAATCACCTCCGCATCGAAAGCATGCAGCTTGCAAAAGAAATTTCGGCAGCGCTTTTGGCGGGGAAAGCGGTCGGCTTTCGCTCCGAACTGTCCTTAAAAGGCCAACTCCCGGCGGGGCTGACGGAAGGAGACGCGCAGCTCGGCATCTGCGTCACAACGAAGGCCGAGAGCGCGCCTTTTGAAAAGACCCTGCGGCTTTTTCCGCTGCGTTACGCGGCGGGACTCGGCTGCCGTCGCGGTAAACGTGCGGAAGAACTTGAAGCGTTTTTCCTCCGGCAGCTTGCAGACTACGGCGTCCGGCCGGAAGAGCTGCGCTGTGTCGCGAGTATCGCGCTCAAGCGGGACGAGGCGGGTCTTACGGCCCTGTGCGAAAAATATGCTCTTCCGTTTCTGACATTTTCGGCGGAAGAGCTGCGCGCCGTACCCGGCGAATTTTCCGCGTCCGCATTCGTGGAGCAGACCACGGGCGTTGACAGCGTGTGCGAACGCGCCGCCGTGCTCGCAAGCGGCGGCAGACTCATCAGAAAAAAGACGGCGGCGGACGGCATGACTTTTGCGCTGGCACAATACGAGGAGGAGATTCGATTTGACTAGGCTCTATGTCGTCGGCATCGGACCGGGCAGCTTTGAGAACATGACGCTGCGTGCGCAGCAGGCGCTCTCAGAGAGCGACGTTATCGTGGGCTACACGCTCTATGTGGACCTTGTCCGGGAGCACTATGCGGAAAAAGAATTTTTGACGACGCCGATGCGCGGTGAGCTTGCGCGCTGTAAGCTTGCCTTTTCGCACGCGGCGGCAGGGCAGATCGTTTCCCTGATCTGCAGCGGCGACGCCGGGGTCTACGGCATGAGCGGGCCGATTCTGGAGCTTTCGGCGGACTACCCGGATGTTGAAGTCGAAATCATTCCCGGTGTTTCCGCCGTTCTCAGCGGGGCCGCCCTGCTCGGTGCGCCGCTGATGCACGATTTTGCCGTCATCAGTCTCAGCGACCTCATGACGCCATGGGAGAAGATTGAAAAGCGGCTTCTGTGTGCCGCCGAGGCGGACTTTGTAATTTGTCTCTACAATCCCTCCAGCAACAAGCGGAAGGACCATCTTCAGCGGGCGTGCAGTCTCATTCTGCGCTTTGCCGCGCCGGAAACCGTCTGCGGCATCGCACGGAACATTGGCCGCGCGGGGGAGAGCGCGGAGATTCTGACGCTCGCCGAGCTGCAAAACGCACAGGTCGATATGTTCGCGACCGTTTTTATCGGAAACTCACAGACAAGGGCGATCGACGGAAAACTGGTCACGCCCAGAGGCTATGACAATGAATGATGTTCTTCTCTTTGCGGGCACGACGGAAGGCCGTCTCGTCGCCGAAGCGTGCCGCGGACAGACCGTGACGCTGCATGTGAGCGTCGCGACCGAATACGGCGAGACGCTTATAGAAGAAGCCGACAACATCTGCGTCCGCTCCGGACGCAGAAACGCGGCGGAGATGGCGTCGCTTATCTGTCAGACCGGCGCGGAGCTTGTCATCGACGCCACGCACCCCTACGCTGCCGCGGTTACGCAGGCGCTGCGGGATGCCTGCCGCGAAACGGGCACGGAATATCTGCGCCTGCTCCGGGCGGAAGACCATGTCGGCACGGAACACTGCATCTTTGTCGACAGCACGGACGACGCGGTGGCATACCTCAATTCCGTCCCGGGCAGCGCACTGTTGACCGTCGGGGCAAAGGAACTTGCGCGCTACACCGCTGTGTCGGACTACAAGAACCGCCTTTTTGCACGCGTTCTCTCTCTGCCGCAGTCTGTGAAACAGGCTGCCGCGTGCGGCTTTGAGGGCCGCAGACTTATCGCGATGCAAGGCCCTTTCACGGAAGCATTCAACGAGGCCCTGCTGCGCATGCTGGACGTACAATATCTTGTGACAAAGGACAGCGGTTTTGAGGGCGGCTTTTCCGAAAAGCTCCGCGCAGCGGAAAAGTGCGGCGTCAAGCTCATTGTCATCCGCCGTCCCGTCAAAGAGGAAGGCGTGTCTCTTGAGGAATGTCTCGCCATTCTCAGAAAGCGCTTCGGCTTTTCGGCGGAAAAGGAAGCCACCATTCTCGGCGTCGGCGCGGGAAGTGCCGGGAGCATGACGCTCGACGCGGAGAGGGCCTGTCGGCGCGCGGATCTGATCATCGGCGCAGAGAGAGTCACCGAGACTCTTGCACGTTTCCAAAAGCCTTTCAAAAACGCGATCCGCGCGGAGGACATCGCGGAGATCGTCCGGGAAAGTCCGTGCCGGAACATCGTGGTCGCCATGTCCGGCGACACGGGCTTTTACAGCGGCGCGAAAAAGCTTCTACCGCTGCTTTCGGATCTGCACCCCGTCGTTTTGCCGGGCGTATCCTCCATTGCCTATTTTTGCAGTCGGCTCGGCACTTCGTGGGACGACGCGCTGCTCGTCAGCACGCATGGCAGAAGCTGCAACTATCTTGCGAAAATTCGCCGCAGCCCAAAAGTGCTCGCCCTGACCGGCGGGGCGGACGGCGCGGCCGCGCTGATCACCGCGCTCAATGAAAACGGTCTCGGCGGCGTGCGCGTGACGGTAGGGGAAAACCTCTCCTACGAAAACGAGAAGATCACGAGCGGCACGGCGGCAGAGCTCTCCGAAGCGGTCTTTGCGCCGCTCTCCGTCGTCCTTGTGGAAAACCCGGCGGCGGATGAAGCCCTCGCCTGCGGCATGCCGGACGAAGCCTTTTTACGCGGCGATGTTCCGATGACGAAGCAGGAGGTGCGCGCGGTCACACTCGCAAAGCTCGCGGTCACAAAGCGCGCCGTCTGCTGGGACGTCGGCGCCGGGACAGGCTCCGTCTCGATGGAGATGGCGGCGTGCTGCGAGGACGGCGCGGTCTATGCCATCGAGCAAAAAGCCGAAGCCTGCGAGCTGATTAAAAAAAACAAAAAGCATCTCGGCGTCTCCAACGTGACGGTCGTTCCCGGCACGGCCCCGGAGGTCCTGCGCGCGCTGCCCGCACCGACGCATGTTTTCATCGGCGGCAGCAGCGGCAGACTCAAGGATATTCTCGCGCTGGCGCTTGAGAAAAATCCGCGTGTGCGCATTGTTATCAATGCCGTCACGGCGGAGACTTTTTGCGAGGCACTAGAGGCGATGAAAACTCTGCCGGTCGGGGAGCCAGACATTGTACAGCTCAGCGCCGCGCGCGGCAGAAAGCTCGGCGGCCATCACCTTATGACGGCGCAAAACCCCGTTTTTATTCTCTCCTGTACGGGAGGAACGGAAAATGCGTAGACCGAGAATTCTGTTGGCGGGAGCCGCAAGCGGCAGCGGCAAAACAACGCTCACCTGCGGCATTTTGCAGGCACTGTGCGACCGGGGCATTCGCGCGGCCTCCTTCAAGTGCGGACCGGATTATATCGACCCCATGTTCCACGAAAAGGTCATTGGCGTGCGTGCCGGAAACCTCGATTTGTTCTTCTCAGGCGAGGACGGCGTGCGCCGGCTTTTCTGTCAAAACGCAGAAGACGCGGAAATTTCCGTTGTCGAGGGCGTCATGGGCTATTACGACGGCCTTGCCGCCGCTTCGGACGAAGCGTCCACCTACCGCCTTGCGCGGGCACTCGAAGCGCCGGTCGTTCTGATTGTGAACGCGCGGGGGCAGAGTCTCTCCGCGCTTGCGGCGCTTGAAGGCTTTCTGCACTTTCGGCCGGAGAGCGGTATCCGCGCCGTGATCTTTAACCAGATGTCCGAGTCCGTGTTTCTGTCTCTGAAAGGCGAAGTGGAAAAGCGCGGCGTCATTCCGCTGGGCTTTGTGCCGCGCTCTGCGCGCATGAGCGTTGAAAGCCGCCATTTGGGCCTTGTGAAACCGGATGAGGTCGCAAACCTCTCAAAGAGCCTGCACGAACTTGCCGCTTTGCTCGAACAGACGCTTGATTTAGACACGCTCCTCGCGCTTGCCGAGTGCGCGCCGGAACTCATCTCTCCGCCGTCAGCGCCGCTGCCGCAGATGCCGAAAACGAAGATTGCGGTCGCACGGGACGAGGCCTTCTGCTTTTTCTATCGCGACAATCTCGCACTCATGGAGCGGCTCGGCGCGGAGCTGTTGTTTTTCTCCCCGCTGCATGACAAAGCCTTGCCGGAGGGGACGCAGGGAATGCTTCTGACCGGCGGCTACCCGGAGCTGTATGCTAAGGCGTTGAGCGAAAACGTTTCTATGCGCGAGGAGGTCGCAAACGCCGTCCGGGACGGGATGCCCTGCCTTGCCGAGTGCGGCGGCTTTCTTTACCTGCACCGGGAATTGGAGGACATGGACGGACACTTCTGGCCCATGACCGGCGTTTTCAACGCAGACGCGCGGCGGACGAAAATGCTCTCCCGCTTCGGCTATATCACGCTGACGGCAAATCGCTCGACCGCTCTTCTCAAAGCCGGAGAAGCGATACACGGGCATGAATTTCACTATTACGAGAGTGCGGATTGCGGCGACGCCTGTACGGCGGCAAAGCCGTCCGGCACAAGAAACTGGCCCTGCGTTCGCGCGGAAGGCAGGCTGCTCGCGGGCTTTCCGCACCTTTTTTATGAATCAAATCCGCAGCTGATCGAGCGATTTTTGCGCGTCTGCGCGGGGGAGGAGTGAGTCGGATGGCTAAAACCATCATGGTGCAGGGCACTATGTCAAACGCAGGAAAGAGCATACTCGCCGCCGGATTGTGCCGTATTTTTTGGCAGGACGGCTATCGCGTCGCGCCGTTCAAGGCGCAGAACATGGCGCTCAACTCCTATATCACGCGGGACGGGCTGGAGATGGGCCGCGCGCAGGTCGTGCAGGCAGAGGCGGCAGGCATCGAGCCGTCGGTCCTCATGAACCCGATTCTGCTCAAGCCGACCACCGACACGGGTTCGCAGGTCATCGTAAACGGCGAGGTCTGGGGGCAGATGTCGGCACGCGAATATTTCGCGGTAAAAAAGCAGCTCTTGCCGGAGGTCCTGCGCGCGTTCAATACGCTCTCTGCTGAAAACGATATTGTTGTCGTCGAGGGCGCGGGAAGTCCCGCGGAGATCAATTTGAAAAGCGACGACAGCTTTGTAAACATGGGCATGGCAAAGGCGGCGCACGCACCCGTCCTGCTCGTCGGCGACATCGACCGGGGCGGCGTTTTTGCGCAGCTCTGGGGGACGGTCGGCCTTCTGGACCCGGACGAGCGCGCGATGGTAAAGGGTCTGGTCATCAATAAATTTCGGGGCGACGAAAGCCTTTTAACGCCCGGCGTTCGTCAGCTTGAGGAGCTGACCGGCATTCCGGTCGTGGGCGTCGTACCGTATCTGCATCTCGACATCGACGACGAGGACAGTCTCTCGGCACGGCTTACAAACCGCGAAGCGGGGCTTGTGGACATTGCCGTCATCCGCCTCCCGCGCCTGTCAAACTTCACGGACTTCAAAACACTTGAGGGCATCGACGGCGTTTCCGTGCGCTATGTGGACTCGACCGCACAGCTCGGAGACCCGGATATGATTATTCTGCCCGGCACAAAAAACACAATGCAGGATCTGCTGTGGCTTCGTCAAACGGGGCTGGAGAGTCGCATTTTGCAGCGAAACGCCATGGGCTGCGCGGTTTTCGGCATCTGCGGCGGCTATCAGATGCTTGGCGAGCGTCTTTGCGACCCGCACGGCGTCGAGGAGGGCGGCAGTCTCCGAGGAATCGGCCTTTTGCCCGTCAGCACCGTGTTCACACCGCAAAAAACGCGAACACGCGTCTCCGGCCGCTTTGGAACGATCGACGGGGCCTTTGAAGCGCTCTCCGGCAAAGGCTTCGAAGGCTATGAAATTCACATGGGGGAAACGGAAAGCCCCGCCCCCATCGCGGAACTGACAGACAGTGTAACGGGGAGCGTCCGAGCGGACGGCTGTCAGCGCGGAAACGTCTGTGGATGCTATGTCCACGGCATTTTTGACAGTGGAGAGACCGCGGGAGCGCTTATCCGCGCGCTCGCCGCGCGAAAGGGCCTCGACCCCGCGTCTCTGGGCGGCGTCTACGGCGAGGAGCACAAGCAGCGGCAGTACGACCTTCTCGCTGAGGCCCTGCGCGAGCACATAGACATGAACAAGATCTATGAAATTCTGGAGGCGGGATGCTGATGGAAACGGAAATTTTATCCCCTGCGGAGATCGAAAAGGAGAGCTTTGCCATCATCGCAAAGGAGCTCGGCGACCGCGTTCTCGAGCCGGAGCAGGCCCCGATCATTCAGCGCGTCATCCATACGACCGCCGACTTTGACTACGTGGACAATCTGTATTTTTCGCCGGACGCGGTCGGCCACGCCAAAGCGGCGATCTGCGGCGGTGCGGCAATCGTGACGGACACGCAGATGGCTTGTTCCGGCATCAACAAAAAAGCGGCGGCGAAATTCGGTTGTGAAGTGCACTGCTGGATGTCCGACGAGGACGTTGCGCGTGAAGCGAAGGCCCGGGGCGTCACCCGCGCAGTCGTGAGCATGGAGCGGGCGGCGCGGCTGGATCGACCGACCATCTTCGCCATCGGCAACGCACCGACGGCGCTGCTCCGTTTGCGGGAGCTGATCGACGCGAGAGTGCTTTCGCCAAAGCTCATCATCGGCGTGCCTGTGGGCTTTGTGAATGTCGTCGCCTCGAAGGAGCGGATCATCGAGGCAGCCGTTCCCTGCATCGTTGCACGGGGTCGAAAGGGCGGGAGCAATGTCGCCGCCTGCATTGTAAACGCGCTATTGTACATGCTCGACGATAAGCGCGGCGCGTAACAAATTCCGCCTCTCTGCTTTGTGTATGCTTTTCGCTTTTGTTAAAAATACTCTAAAAATTTGCGCTAAAGTCTATTTTTAGCTCAATTATCTTGATATAGTGATCGCAAGGCAAATTTGATTGTATCCCCTCCGGCTCTCCGTCCGCGCGGAGAAGCGCCGGGGTACGACGGAAATCTCCATGACAAAATTAACGCATGTTTACGCATTTTATCGGGGGGGCGGAAAAGATGGACGAACAGCTTCAAATGCAGGTTCACAGCAAACTCGAAATGGAACTCAGAGTACTCGAAGAGCCCATTCAGATCAACAAGACGCTTGAAGAACAGCAGCAGTGGCAGCAGCGTGAGGAGACAAGGACAGAAAAGCCCGTCTATGGAGCGCCGCCGCAGGAGGCTCGTAAATTCGGCGGTACATACGTTTCAAAGCTAAAGGAGGAGGACAGGACCAGAACAAAATCTGATCTCCAGCGCCTGCACATCAAGACCCGGC
>JBMNPV010000045.1:0-13944 GCA_050943775.1 Oscillospiraceae bacterium | reverse complement strand
GTACGCTCGGCGGTGCGGCGTGCGTCGTCCAAAATGCGCTGTGCGTCGCGCTTTGCTTTCTCGTCCGCCATCTCCAGGCGGACTGTCAGCTCCCGGCGGAGTTTTTCGGCTTTTTTCTGTTCTTCCTGTGCCGCGCGGAGGGCCTTTTCGGTCTCCTCGCGTTCATTCTCCAGATGCTGACGTTCCTTTTCAAGCAGCGCAATGGTATTTTCAAACTTTGCGCTCTCGCTTGAAACGCGGGACTTCGCGTCCTCGATCACCTTCGGTGAGAGGCCCAGCCGCTCGCTGATGGCAAAGGCGTTCGACTTTCCGGGGATGCCGATGAGGAGCCGGTAGGTCGGGCGCAGGGATTCCACGTCGAACTCGCAGGAGGCGTTTTGAACGCCGTCTGTCGTCGTGGCGTAGACCTTCAGTTCGGCGTAGTGTGTCGTTGCGGCGATGATGCTCCCGCATTTGCGTGCGTACTCGATAACGGCGGTCGCAAGCGCCGCGCCCTCGACCGGGTCCGTCCCCGCCCCCAGTTCATCAAAGAGAAGCAGCGTTTTTTCGTTGCAGGCGTCTAGAATTTTCACGATGTTCGTCATGTGGGACGAGAAAGTTGAAAGCGACTGCTCGATGCTCTGCTCATCGCCGATGTCGGCAAGCACGCCCTCAAAAATGGGCACTTCGCTGCCATCCGCCGCCGGAATGTGCAGGCCGCAGGCCGCCATGACGCACAGAAGGCCGATCGTCTTGAGCGTGACGGTCTTGCCGCCGGTGTTCGGGCCGGTGATGACGAGCGTGTCGAAATCCGAACCGAGCTCGACCGAGATGGGCACCGCCGTCCCCTTTGCAAGCAGCGGGTGGCGGGCTTTTTTGAGGACGATGCGGCGCTGCGAGATCACCGGCTCCTGGCAGTCGAGCTTATAGCTGAGCTTTGCACGGGCAAAAACGCAGTCTAGCTCGACCAGAACGTTGAAATTGCGAATAACGTCGTCTGCGTGGGCGCCGCACTCGGCGGAGAGCTCCATCAGAATGCGCTCGATCTCCTGCTTTTCCTTGGCGTAGAGCTCGCGCAGCTCGTTGTTGGCCTTGACCGCTGCAAGCGGTTCGACGAAGAGCGTCGCTCCGCTCGCGGAAACGTCGTGGACAAGGCCGGGAACACTGTTTTTGTGGTCGGCTCGCACCGGAACGACATAACGCTCCGAGCGCGTTGTGATGATCGGTTCCTGCAGGGCTTTGGCGTACTGCGGAGAGGAAATGATTTTTTGCAGTGCCTCGCGCACACGCGCCGCCGCCGCGCGGATATGGCGGCGAATATCAGAAAGCTCCGGACTTGCGTTGTCAGATATCTCGTCTTCGGATATGATGCAGCTGGTTATTTTCTCCTCAAGATACTTATTGGGCATCAGCGAAGAAAAGAGGAAATCCAGCTCCGAGCGGCCGCAGCGCGCATCGTCCGCATAGGAGCGGACGGTGCGCGTGGTCTGGAGCACGCCGGCTATATCCAGAAGCTCTCGCGTGTTGAGCATGCCGCCGATGTCTGCGCGGGCCAGCGAGGAGCGCACATCCCGGACCCCGCTGAAAGACGGGGCCGGGTGCAGCACCATCATTGCCTTTGCGGCCGAGGTCTCGCCCAGGCGGCGCTTGACTTCATATTCTGATTCTGCCGGGCGAAGCGCAAGGACGCTTTCCTTTGCCGGTTCGCTGACGGCCTCTCCCGCGAGCATTTCCAGAACTGCCGGAAGTTCAAGTGTTTTCAAAGATTTTTCGTATAGATCAGTCATGGTCTTTCCTTTTGATTTGAAGGTTGCCCGCGCTTGGCTGTGCCGCGTTTACCAGATCGTCACTCTGTTCTCCGGTGCAATCCACATACCGTCACCCGGCTTGATGCCGAAGGCGTCATAGAACTGCTGGAACTGCTGCATGACAAGGCTGCCGCGCAGCTTATCCGGCGCGTGAACGTCGAGACGTGCAAGGAGTTCGCGGTAAGCACGGGGGTAGCTTGAGCACCATGCCTCGGACATGGCGGTGTAAAGCGCCTTATAATCGGGGTTTGTGCGCTTACTCTCAATCTCAGTGATGCAGGCGGCGGAGCCGAGGTCCGCAATGTTTTCGGAAAGGGTCAGTGCGCCGTTGCAGGTGATCCCGGGCGCGACCTCGCGTCCGTCATAGAGCGTGACGACTTTGCCGCACAGCCGCTGGAAAGCTTCGTAGTCGCTCTGCGTCCACCAGTCTGTCGCGTTGCCGCTTTCATCATACTTTGCGCCGTTGTTGTCGAATGCATGGGTGATCTCATGGCCGATGACATATCCGATGCCGCCGAGATTCTTCTCATAGCTCGCATTGATGTCGAAATAGGGCTTCTGCAAAAACGCCGCCGGGAACGTGATGGAGTTGTCGGTCGGATCGTAGCAGGCGTTCACGGTGTATGCCAGCATCGGCCATTCGCTCTTGTCAACGCCGGAGATCTGCTTTTCAACGGAGATCTCATGCGCTCTGCGGTTCAGGGCAAGTACATTGTCATAGAAGCTTCCGCCGTTGGCAACGCTCTTGATCTCCACATCCTTGTAATAATCTTTCCACTCGTCGGGATAGCCGATACGGATCTTCATGGTGTCAAGCTTCCGGATGGCCTGCGCCTTGGTGGTCTCACTCATCCAGTCCAGCGCCTTTATGCGTCCACGGTAGGTGCTGATAATATCACCGACCATATTCTCGACATAGGCCTTCGCCTGTGGGGAGAAATAACGGCTGACATAGGCCCTGCTCAAATCGTCGCTCATCAGCGATTGGATATACTGCGAAGCGGTCTCTTCATCAGAGAGCGTACCGCTCACACCGATATACGTGCTCTGGAATTCCTGCGAAGCCTTGAGAAAATCATCATTTAGGAGTGTGCCGCTGCTTGCGCCGAGTTCAAAGAGGCAGTAGCTCTTGAGTAGGTCAACGTGCGCGTCATCGCAGAAGGCGGCGGCAGCCTTGAGCGCGCCAACATCTGTCACGACGATCTTGTTCGTCTGCTGATAGCCGGTGAGCGTAAAAACGGCGTTGAGATCCACATTGGGGAACATGCGCTGAAGCTGGGCCATGGTAAAAAGGTTATACGTTTTGTCAACATCACCGAGGTCCTGCGTCGGCAGAGAAGCCGCAGCGATCGCTGCTTCAAAGTCCCAGATCGCCTGCGCTTGCTTTGCGGCGTCCTCCGCGCTCTCGCCGACGAGGGTCAGGATCTTTGCGATATAATTCGTATAAGCGGTCTTCTGCGCGCTCGTCGCATTGGCATAACCGCTCTGACCGAGACTTGCGCTGACAGATGCAAAAACGAGGTCATAGACATTGCTGTTTTTTGCATCCGGCGTGATGCCAAAGCCAAAAAGGAGCGCGGTGCCGCTATCCTGATAGATCATGTTGTGCGCCTCTGCGAGCGCTTTCATGCTCTCCGCGCTGCGAATGGCGTCGAGGTATTTCTTGATCGGTGTGATTCCCACCTTGTTTCTCTCGGTCTTGTTGAGAATATTGGCGTAGAGCGTTGCGATCTTTTTCTCGCCGTCTGTTCTCGGGTTTAAGCTGATGTCTTTCACCGTGGCAGCAAGCTCCTGCGAAACCGCGGCGGAGAGATCATTGTAGGAACCGGCTCCCGCGCGGCCCGGCTGGATAATGCTCGCGTCAAGGGCACTCTTATTGACGGTCGCATAGAAATCATCCCTTAGATTGGAGCCTTCAAGCGCGAAAACACGACTGATGAAAAGCTCCATCTGCTCGATCGTCACGTTGGCATCCGGCGAAAACGTCGTAGCGCTCGTTCCGGCAACAATACCGGCATCAAAGACATTTGCAAGCTCCGACTTTGCCCAGTCGGGGATATCCGTGAAGTTCGCGGCGCTATATCCGCTGCGGGCATTGTCGCCCACAGGCGTCGGCAGCCTGCCGAAAGCACGGGAGAGCATAACGAGTGCCTGCGCGCGCGTAACGGCGCCGTTCTCGTCCAGATCTCCATCCTCATAGCCCCGGATGACATCCGAGCGCTGAAGGCCGGGATTGTAGTCGTCCGCGGCGGCGATCAGCATGTCCGCGACCTGTCCTCGGGTCGCGTATGTCTCCTGTGCCCGCGCGGCGGGCAGCGTTCCGACCAGCAGCAGGACTGCCAGCAGGACCGATATCGATTGTTTCAGTTTTCTCATATCTTTCCCTCATTTCCAGCGGCTTTCCGCCGCGTATTTCCTGTTCTCTTCGCTCAGCGGACGCTGCGCCAATAGTCGAGCGAAGCAAAGCCTCTCTCGAGCTGTGAGATCACGAAGCTCTCGCACACACGCGCCAAAACAGCCTCGTCGCGCTCGGCAAGGGCAAATGAAAAGATTTTTTTGTTTGCTGCGCTCTCAATATACCTGAGCGCGTCGAGGACGCCGGGTGTGAGGGCTATCGTCTCGCCCCAGTCAAAGCCCGCACAGTTTTTGCACAGGACCGTACCCCCCCGCGTGCTGAACACGGGCTCGGACGGCTCCTCCCCGCATTTCGGGCAGGTCTCTAGCTGCGGATAATAGCCCGCAAGGCACATCAGGCGCAGTTCAAAAACCGCCTTGATGTGCTCCGGCGCATAGTAAGCCCCCGCAAGCGCAAACAGGCTGTTGAGGCCTAGTCGGAGAATTTCCGGATCCGGACTGTCTTCGTCCGAAACCGCCTCGAGCAGCTCGGCAAAATATGTTCCGAGCGCGAGGAGCGAAATGTCGCGCCGCAGGCCCAGAAACTGCTCCGCGCTCTGCGCTTCGTTTACCGTCCACCGCCCCCGGTTTTCAAAGAGCGTAAACTCTGAAAAGGTGAGCAGCTGACAGCCCGCCGCGATCCGACTCCCCTTTCGGAGCGCGCCGCGCGCGGAGACAGTCAGCTTTCCCGCGTCCTCTGTGAGGATGGTCAGAATTTTGTCCGCTTCTTTATATTTGGTTTCTCGGAGGACAAGCCCCCGCGTTGTCAGATACATATATGTACCTCTCGACCGCGCCCGCCCGCGTATTTTGCCTCGTGTGCTCCGTCGCGCCGCCAAAGGATTTCGGTGAAAGCGCTCATACGCTCGCCGGTTTGACGGCAAGGCTCCTCGAAGGAGCTTTGCAGGGAGTTGAGGACAAAAACTGCGGAGCGGGGCGTTGACGATCCCTCATCAGCCCGCGGCGCTGCGCGGTACGGACGCGGCCTTTCTCAAAAACGGATGCGGGGCTCATTCCCCGTGCCGTCAAAGGCGAGGCCGTCCTTCGGAGGGACCTGCGGCCTTTTCTCTTTCTCTTTCAAAGCCGATCTGTACAGCAGCCAGCAAAGCGGGTCTCCCGTTTCACAGAACATCCCCCAAAGCGTTGAATCTTTCATAGACACATCACCTCGCCGAAGCTAGTATGTCCCGCGTCGGGCAGCTTATCGGAAATTTTGCGAGGTAAAATCTGCACAAAGATCGACCTGTATTTTTGTTGCTGCGTCAGTCCTTATAGCCGAAGTTGCGGATGAGCGCGTCGTTGTCGCGCCAGTTGTCCTTGACTTTGACCCAGGTGCGCAGATAGACTTTCGTCCCCATAAAGCGCTCAATGTCTTTACGGGACAGCTCGCCGATTTTCTTCAGCATCGCGCCGTTTTTTCCGATGATGATGCCCTTGTGGCTCTCTTTTTCGCAGTAGATGGTCACATCAAGGTCGATGATCTCCGTCTCCTCACGCTCGGAAAATTTTGTCACGACGACGGCGGTGCCGTGCGGGATCTCCTTGTCGAGACAGTACAGCAGCTTTTCGCGGACGATCTCGGCGCAGACCTGTCTGTCCGGCTGATCGGTCGTCATATCCTCCGGGAAGAGCTTCGGGCCGGGCGCGGCATATTTTTCGAGCTGTGTCAGCAGCTCGTCCAGCCCCTGTGCGTTTCGTGCCGAGATGGGCAGGACCGCATCAAAGTCAAAAAGCTGCGTATACGCCGCGATGACCGCGAGAAGCAGCTCCTTCGGCACGGTGTCGATTTTGTTGATAACGAGCACCGCCGGACAGCGGCAGGCCTTGATGCGCTCGATCAGCGCAAGCTCCTGTTCGCCCGGTTCCGCCACCGGCTCGATCATCAGCAGCACGGCGTCCGTATCCGCGACGCTCTCTTTTACGATCTTCGTCATGTAGTCGTCGAGTTTTGTCTTAGGCTTGTGGAAGCCCGGCGTATCAACGAGAATGATCTGCGTGTCGCCGCGATTGACGATGGCGCGGATGCGGTTGCGCGTTGTCTGCGGTTTATTCGACACAATGGCGATTTTTTCGCCGGCGAGGGCGTTTGCCAGCGTCGATTTTCCAACATTCGGGCGGCCGACAATGGAGATCATGCCGCATTTCGTGTTTGTGTGTTCGTTCATTTTTCCTCTCTCTTTCCGCCCCGTACAAAGAAAATAAGGGGGATCAGCGTCAGTATCAGCAAAACGGACAGAACTGTATTCTGCTCAAAAAATTCGCCCATCACCGCAAGGCTCGTCCGGTTCAAAAACAGCAGGCAGCCGACGACAGCCGAAGCGGCCGCCGCGCAGAGGACCGCACCGGCGGCGATATCCTTGACATTTCGGATCCCCTCCGAGTGCTCGGGATGTACTTCGTCGCACAGCCGTTCAAGCGAGGTATTAACGCACTCCAGCGCCGTGACCATGCCAATGCAGAGGAGCGCAGCCATCCATTCCACGGCCCGCAGATGTAAAATCAGGCCCGCAACGATCACATAATACGTAAAAACGAGATGAACGCGCATGTGCCTTTCGGTTCTGATCGTATAGCCGATGCCGCGGAGCGCACAGACAAAGCTGTTCATTCCTCGCGTACCCCCTCAAGGCGGGCCATGATCTCTTTCTCTCGCGCACGCATCTGCCGCTTCTGTTCGCCCTCGTCCATATGGTCATAGCCGAGCAGATGCAGAACGCTGTGAACCGTCAGATATTGTATTTCGCGCTTCGTCCCGTGGCCGAACTCTTCGCCCTGCGCGCGGGCGTGTTCGATGGACAGCGCCATATCGCCGAGGACGATGCGTCCTGTTTTGGGATCCCGCTCCGCATTGCTCGGGTCAAACGCGCCGGGAACAAAATTGTTGGCCGGGAAAGAGAGTACGTCGGTCGCGCTGTCAACATCCCGGAACTGCTTGTTGAGCGCGTGGATCCCCTCATCGTCCGTCAGCAGGACGCTCATCTCGCAGGGCAGATCGACGTTCTCGGCCTCCAGCGCCGCGCGGACCGCGCGGCTGATATAAACTCTCGCGTTGAGACAACCAAGTCCATTTTTCTCGCGGGAAAAGAAAATTTTATGCTTAAACATATGTCGCCTCCTTTTCCTTCGTCCTTTGGTCGGACGTAGCTTTTACTTGTATTTATAGTTTCGCTGCGCATTTTTTGCGTTCTGCGGAGTCTTTGAGGCCTGCGGCTTTTTCGGCGCGGAGGCGGCGGCTTTTTCCTCCCTCGCGGCGTAAGCTTCGATGATCTTCTGCACAAGAACGTGGCGGACCACATCCGCGCCCGTGAGCTTGCAGATCTGAATGTCGTCGATGCCGTCGAGCACTTTCATTGCCTCTTTCAGGCCGCTCTGCCTGTCTCCCGGCAGATCGATCTGCGTAACGTCGCCCGTGACGACGACCTTTGAGCCAAAGCCGATGCGCGTGAGGAACATTTTCATTTGCTCGCGGGAGGTATTCTGAGCTTCGTCGAGAATGATGAAGCTGTCGTCGAGCGTGCGTCCGCGCATATACGCGAGCGGCGCCACTTCGATATTGCCGCGCTCGAGATATTTGTTATATGTCTCGGCGCCGAGCATTTCAAAGAGCGCGTCGTAGAGCGGACGCAGATAGGGATCGACCTTGCTCTGGAGATCGCCGGGCAGAAAGCCGAGGTTCTCCCCTGCTTCGACCGCCGGACGCGTGAGTATAATGCGGTTGACTTCCTTGTTGCGGAAAGACGCGACCGCCGCCGCGACGGCAAGGTAGGTTTTTCCTGTGCCGGCAGGGCCGATGCCGAGCGTGATGGTGTTGTTTTTGATGGCGTCAATATATTCTTTCTGGCCAACGGTCTTGGCCTTGACAGGCTTTCCCTTGCTCGTGATGCACACGACGTCGCCCGCGATCTTTTCGATCTGGCTCTCGCCGCCTTCGGAAACGAGCTTGATGATATAGCGGACATTCTGCTCGTCGATATTCTCGCCGCGCGCGGCAAGCGAGAGCAGGCCGTTGATGGTCTTCTCCGCAAGCATGACGTTTTCCTCTTCGCCCGAGATGTGCAGTTCTGCTTCGCGGTCAACGACCCGGACGGAGAGCACGTCCTCGACGATGTGGATGTTCCGGTCAAACGACCCGAACACGCTGATGATCTGCTCCATGCGGTCAACCGGCATTATTCTTTCAATCATTCGGTTTTGTTTTCCTCCTTGGGTTTGGCGGCGGCCTGCGCCTCGGCGATCTCCGCTTCGGTCATCGGCTGTTCTTCCGCAATATTCTGGCGGCAGTGCGCGCGCAGTGTCACGACAGCATAGCCGTCGACAACGGCGTAGCTGTATTCGGCGCTTTCGATCTCGCCGTCCGCACCGATACGGCGCTTGAGTTCCGACTCGAGCAGCGCCTGCAGGCGGGCCCTCGCGTCGTCCTCTGAGACCGCTGTCTCCTCCAGTGTGTATGCCTGCCTTGTCTCCGTGACAAATGCTGCGGGCAGTTCGAAAAGCCCCTCAACCCCCAGTTTATGCACTTTTATGATAGTATCACAGTTTCCACCGAAAATTCTACTCTCCTTATAAAAATTTATGCGTTTTCTGCCAAAAAGTAAGGCCAGGCGCGTCCGCTCGCGCCCTGTGGGACGCTTTTCCAGCGTCGTGAGCGGAAGCTCGGCTGTGAGCTCCTGATACGTTTCCGCGATGACCGCTCCCCGCGCATGCACAAGGTGAATGCCGCCGAGGGCGTCCGGCACCGCGCCGTCGGCGAGCGTTTCGCCGGTGAATGCGGCCTGCCCCTTTTGAAATTTCGCAAAGCCGCGGCAGATCTCCATCTGGTCGATATAGCCCGGCATCGAGGCGACGAGCTTCACCGGCGTCTTTTCGTCAAAGGGTTTCATTTCCGGCGTTGCCTCACGCACCACGACAAGCGCACGCGAACCGTGCACGCTCACGCTCACCCACTTGAGCGCGGGCAGCTTTACGCGGACCTCCGCGCGGATGACGTCGCTTTTGAACGCCGGCCAGTATGCGCCGATACGCACGCCGCTCTCGTCGAGCGCGTTTAAAATCGCGGTCGTCGGCACGGTCTTGTTCCCCGTGACGTCAATGCGCCAGACATGGAACGACGACCAGATGAGCAGCGCGAAGAGTAGAAGCGGCAGCACGCAGAGAACGCGCCGCCTTTTGAGCTTTTTGAGTTCCTCCGGCGCGCCTGCCCGTCGTTCAATAACGGCATCACAGCAGCACTTTTCGGCAAGTCTGAGTACTCTGCCGGCATCTGCAAGTCTAACGCGGAAACAGATGGTACATTCGTCCGTCGGCTCCGCGGCCCAAAATTCGATGTTTTCTTTTGCAAGGCGCGAGAGCAGCGCTGTCGGCTCTGCGCCGACTGCCCGTACGACGGCGTAGCCTGTGAGCGTGTCCGAAACAGTTTCCACAGCGCGCCTCCTCAGCAGAGCTCAACGGCCGAAACGATGCCGCTGATGTAGATCTCGTTTTTCGTCATCGCGTCGAGTGAGAGGTCCTCGCCGCGGATACGCAGCGTGTAATTGCGGCCGAGCACCTCGATCTCTCCGCTGCTGTAGCTTTTGAGTCCGCCGTGATTTTCGATCAGAACTTCGCCGGCGCCGTGCAGCGTTACCCGCGCCGCGCCCGGCAGGACCTCCGGCGGCAGACCAAAGCGTCCCGTGCCGCCGCTTTTTGCTTGGTATGGCATACTCCTCGCCCCCTCGGCAGAGTCTATGCGCCGCCGGGAAAAAATAGCCGTATTTCCCGCTCTGCCGCGCGAATAGACTTGTACG
The DNA here is from genome assembly GCA_050943775.1 of Oscillospiraceae bacterium. Taxonomy (GTDB): domain Bacteria; phylum Bacillota; class Clostridia; order Oscillospirales; family Oscillospiraceae; genus UBA2658. The sequence continues at coordinate 3,980 of JBMNPV010000045.1, read as the reverse complement.
GCTGGGAGGCGATGCGATTGAAAAAAAAGTTGGCGGAGGCACTGCCGCTGCTCGCGGCGTTCGCTGTTTTCGCGGCGCTGCTCCTGCGCCCGCAGGAAGCGGCGAACGGGGCGCGCGCCGGGCTTTCTCTATGCGTGCGAACGCTTGTTCCGGCACTGTTTCCGTTTCTGGTGGTGTCAAATCTGCTGTTGCGTCTCGGCGCGCCGCAGAAGCTGGGAAAGTTCTTTGCCCCGCTCATGCGGCGGCTTTTCGGCGTTGGCGGCGCGGGCAGCGCCGCCTTTCTGCTCGGCGTTTCCGGGGGCTATCCGCTCGGTGCGGCAGCGGTTACGGAGCTTTGCAAAAGCGGAGCGATCGAAAAAAAAGAAGCCGGGCGGCTGCTCGGCTTCTGCGACAACTCCGGACCTGCCTTCATTGTCTCCGCCGTTGGCGTCGCGGCGTTCGGCAGTGTAAAGGCGGGCTTGTTTCTCTATCTTGTCCATGTTCTCGCGGCCGCTCTGACCGGGATCTCCCAGCGGCGCGGGGCGCAGCCCGGAGGAGAGGCCGCCGACTTTTCACCGCTCTCCTTCCCGCTCGCGTTCACGCAGAGCGTCCGCGCATCGGCTGACACGATGGTGACAATTTGTGCATTTGTGCTGTTTTTCAGCGTTCTGGTGGGGATATTGGACTCATTTGGCTGGCTTTTTCTCCTGTCCGGTGGGATCTCCCTTCATTTTGGTGAGGAGCTTCACTTTGCCCGCGCGCTGCTGCTAGGACTGCTCGAGCTCGGCAACGGCGCGCTTGCCCTGCAAGGCCTCGCGTGCACCGCGAAAAACCTCGCGCTCGCCGCGTTTCTTCTCGGCTGGGGCGGGCTTTCGGTCCACGCGCAGGCGGCGGCAGTGATCTTGCAGGGCGGACTTTCCCCCGCGCGCCACAGCCTTGGGAAACTGGCGCACGGGCTCTGGTCCGCCCTGCTTGCGATGCTTCTCTATCCGCTTTTCTTTTAGCTGTTCTTTTCGGTCCACGCGTCTACATCGACGCCGCCGCTCTCCCCGTAGGCGTCAAAGTCCTCGCCGAGGATGCCATGGACATCCGTAAGGCCCTGCACCATGTTGTTATAGAGCGTGTCGTTGATGACGCCGAGGTTGTTGCCGGCTTTGTAGCTGTCGATCGCGTCGTGCAGGTTCCAAAGGCGGTATTGCCAGTCCGCCGAAGCGCCGACGTCCGAGAGGTCCACCATAAACATCGGCGCGTAGGAGACATGCTTGATGCGGGTCTTTCCCGTATCGACATTTTTCTCAAGGTCAATATTCAGCGCCGCCGTGAGATTTGTGTAGCGGTCATTCTGGCAGGAGACGAAGTTGCCGAGACTGTAGACGAGAAGGCCTGTGCGCTTGTTGCCGGACGCGTCCTCAATCACGCGCAGCTCCATCGGTTCGGGAACGTGCGTATGCCCGCCGAGGACAATATCCGCGCCCTGCGAGAAGAGGAAGTTTGCCAGTGCGGCCTGCTGGTCGTTCGGCTCGGTGTGGTATTCGCTGCCCCAGTGCATCTGGACGATGATGAGGTCCGCGTCCAGCTTTTTTGCCGCCTCCATGTCCGTCTTGAGAAGGTCGTAATCGATGTCCGTGAGCGTTGTGAGATAGTCGCGGCAGAAGATGTTGGCGACATAGGGGGCGTCGGTGACCGGCATGCCGTTTGTGCCGTAAGTGAAGCTCAGAAACGCGAGCTTCACACCGTTGATCTCTTTGACAAGGATGCCGTTGTTCTTATCGCGTTCCGCCTGTGTGCGGTAGGTGCCAACGTGGTCCAGTCCGTTCTGGTCAAGCACATCCAGCGTCCGGAGAAGTCCGTCCACGCCACTGTCCATGCAGTGGTTGGAGGCGGTATTGATCAGGTCAAAACCCACCACCTTGAGACCGCCCGCAAGCGCGGCCGGCGACTTGAACATGGGGTATCCCGAATATTCGGTCGTGTCCGGGAACGTCGTTTCCATCGTGCAGAGCGCATAGTCCGCCTTTGTGACGAACGGCGTCACGCCCGAGAAGATCGGCGCGTAGTCATATGTACCGTCCTTGTTTTTTGCCTCGGCGTTGAGGCCTGTGTGGCAGACGATGTCGCCGCAGACGGTCAGCGAAACGTTCTCGACGGCTGCGGGTGTCGGGGTAGGCGTCGGCGTTGCGGCGGCAACGGGCGACGGGGATGCGAGCGCATTCTGCCTCGCTTTTTCGGCCTTCGCCTGGCCGTAGTTCTGGAAGATGAAGTAGCCGAGTACGGCGGCGAGCACAACCAGAACGACGCGGAGGAGACTTTTTTTGATCTCTTTCATAACACTGCCCTTTCAAAAATCGATGCCAAGCCCCAAAGAGGTCTGTCATCGGGAAGATTGATTTCACCGCGCCCCGCGCGGTGTCTGCTCTGCGGGGTCTGTTTCTTTCGGTGTTATGATGATTTTATCATATTTTGTGAAAAAAGAAAGTGTGTATGCCAAAATCCATGATACAATAAACGAAAAGGGCTCTTGCAGGTTCACGCAATGCTCACGGCCGCGCCGGAGCTGCCGTAGGACCATGCATTGAGCAAAGCCGCTCTGCGGCTATTCGATACGCAATAAAACATCATCAATTTGCGGAGGTTTGCATGGACGAACTGAAGAAAAACCAGATATATGAAGCGGAGATCACGGGCTATACAAGCACCGGCTCCGGGGTCTGCCGTATCGGCGGAAGGGCCGTTTTCGTCCCGCTCGCGCTCGCGGGCGAAGTATGGGATGTACAAATCTTGAAAGTCTCCTCCTCGGCGGTCTACGGAAAAGGCGTTGAGCTTAAAAAAGCTTCGCCCGAGCGCGTTGTGCCGGACTGTCCGGTCTTTGGAAAATGCGGCGGCTGCGACCTCATGCATATGCGCTATGCCGAGGAGCTCCGCATGAAGCTCGGGCGCGTAAACGACGCGCTTGCGCGCATCGCGGGGCTTGACTTCACGGTGGACGAAATTCTCGGCGCGGACGAAGGCTGTCAGCTCCGTTACCGGAACAAGGCCATCTTCGCCGTAGGCAAAAACGGCGGCGGGCGGGCCGTGACCGGCTTTTACCGGGAGCGGAGCCATGATGTCGTCCCCGCGCCGGACTGTCTCATTCAAACTGAGACCGCCTGCGCTGTTGCCGGCGCGCTGCGCCGCTTCATGGACGAACACCATATTGAACCGTATGACGAAAAAAGCGGCAAGGGGCAGATCCGCCACATCTTCACGCGCTGCTCTGCGCATCTGCCACAGACCGTCGCCGTCATCGTCTCCGCGCGCGGGCTGCATGAACACACCGAAGCGTTGGTCTGCGCTCTGCGCGAGGCCTGTCCGCAGTTAACGGGCATCGTCCTCTGCATCAACAAGGACCCCGGAAACGTGGTTTTGAACGGTGAATTTCACACGCTCTGGGGCGATGACTGCATCGAGGATACGCTCTGCGGTCTCCGTTTCCGCATTTCGCCGCAGAGCTTCTATCAGGTAAATCCGCGTCAGGCCGAAAAGCTCTATGAGCGCGCGGTCGAATATGCCTGTCCGGACGGCGGCACTGTGCTCGATCTCTATTGCGGCACCGGCACCATCTCTCTGTGTCTTGCCAGGCGCGCCGAGAAGGTCTACGGCGTTGAGATCGTCCCGGACGCGGTCAAAAACGCAAAACGCAACGCCGCGCACAACAACATAAAAAACGCGGAATTTTTAGAGGGTGACGCCTTCGCCGCCGCAAAGAAGCTCAATGACCGGGGCGTCTGGCCGGACGCAGTGGTCGTCGATCCGCCGCGCAAGGGGCTTGCGGAAAATGTGATCGTGCAGATCGCGTCCATGGAGCCTGCGCGCGTCGTCTATGTCTCCTGTGACCCCGGCACGCTCGCGCGCGACCTCGCGATTTTCGCAAGCTTCGGCTACCGCCTTGAAGCCGCGACAGCGGTGGATATGTTCCCCCGCTGCGCACACGTGGAGACGGTAGTATTGATGTCAAGGGTCGA
>JBMNPV010000044.1:0-13946 GCA_050943775.1 Oscillospiraceae bacterium | reverse complement strand
GCAAACGCGATGTCCGTGCCGGAGGCGGCCGCCTGCGCGCCGTTTTGGGCGACGAGCGGAGACTCGTAGACCCCGACTTCGGAAAAGTCTGTGCGGAAGGAACGTTCCATCGGCTTGCGTACGGCGTCCGGAAGCTTCTTTTTCGGTCCCAGCCTGCCCGTTTTGGCAAGCGGCTGCTTCGATGCTGTAGAGCCCATTTTTCCACATTCCTCTCTGCTCTGGCGCTTGGAGCGGATGTCTTTCAATACCCGCATTATCCCAAAATTCCGTGTGTCTGTAAAGAGCCACGGCGGCTCTCAAGCTCGGTTTTTAGCATATTTTTAGAAAGATTGACCGAATACGGCGTGCGTTTCGTTGACGTAAGCATGGAAATATGACAAAATAGATGAAAGCTTTTAGAAGGAGTGCACCCCATGTCAGATGAACGCGAACTCATGGATGAACGGCTCCGTCTGCTGGACGGTCTGTGTGCGACCTGGCTCTCTGTGCAGCAGACGCAGTCGCCCGAAGCCTTTCAGGGGCGCGGTATGGTCGTGCCGGAGGCACAGGTGACGCTTGCGCTGAGCGGCCAGATCCCGGAGGAGCCCTTCGACGGTTTCCGAGAGGCGTTTGAAACGCTCCGTGAAAGGGAGCGGACAGCGACGGACCCGCTGAGCGGGATCTTGCGCCGGCTCGGCTGCTCCATGCTTGAGGAATTTGCGCTGCTGCTCGCGCTCGCGCCGGAACTCAACCGAAAATACGAACGGGTATTTGCCTATTTACAGGACGACATCGCGGAAAAGCGGGCCACGATCGGCCTGTGCGCCGATCTCTACGGGCTTGTGGAGCCGGTGGACGAACCGGCGCTTTATCGGCTTGCGGACCGTTCCTCTCCGCTCTGCCGCTATCTGCTTGCCGGGGATGGCGACGGACTGCGCCGCCGGCTCGTCCTGCGCGAAACGGCGCTGCTCGCGCTCACCGGCGCAGGGTATCTGCCGGAATCGCTCGCCGGTCTGGCTTCGGTCTGTTCCGGAGATACGCCGGTCGTCCCCGTCATCCGGGCCGAGGAGTGCGCGCGCGCCGCGCGCTTCTTCTCGCACTTTTCCGCAGACGCCGCGGCGCAGACAGGACTTCTTCTGCTCGTCGGACCGGAAGGCGCGGGACGGAGCTTCCTGCTGCGCTATGCGTCGGCAGAGACGGGGCGGCCCGTCCTTTTTGCCGACTGCCGGGCGCTTGCCCTTCTGCCTCAGGAGGAGCGCGCTGCGGCGGTTGACGAGATCGTTTCGTGGGCGTGGCTCTGCCGGGGCGTGCCGGCGTTCTGCCACTTTGACTTTACAGACCAGAGCGAGCCCGAACGGCAGGCACTCGCGCTCGCACTTCTGGGCCGCGCAATCGGCGCGCTCCCGGCGCTTGCGCTGTGCTGCGAACGCCCGCTGCGGCTTCCGGCGGGAGGCACGCTTCTTCCGCTTCAGATCGATCTTCCCGCCTGCACGATCGGTGAACAGCGCGCGCTGTGGTCGGCGTTTCTCGCAGAGGCGGCCCTGCCTCCGGCCGAGGACGTGGACGCACGCGCACTCGCGAGCATCTATTCGATGACGCCGGGTCAGATCCGGCAGGCGCTTGCCGCTGCTGAAACCGACACCCTCTCGCGCGGCGGAAGCGAGATCGGGCGCGAGGCGGTCTGTCAGGGCGTGCGTGTGCTTTGCCGTCCGCGCCTGTCCCGGCTGGCGGAACCTTTGACAACCGGTTTCGGCTGGAACGATTTGATGCTGTCCGAGGAGCAGCTTCGCCCCCTGCGGGAGCTTTGCGACCGCATCCGCTGGCGCTGGAAGGTCAACGAGGAGTGGGGCTTTAACAAGAAGCTGCCCTATGGAAAGGGCGTCTCCGTCTGTCTCTATGGCCCGCCGGGCACCGGCAAAACGATGACAGCTCAGGTCCTCGCGGGCGAGTTCGGTCTCGACGCGTACCGCATCGACATGTCCCGCATTATGGACAAATACATCGGCGAGACGGAAAAGAAGCTTGCAGACCTCTTTGACGCGGCGCGCGACTGCAACGCTGTGCTCTTTTTTGACGAGGCGGACGTGCTGTTTTCAAAGCGCAGCGAGGTCACGGACTCGAAGGACAAGTATGCCAACGCCGAGACGGCCTATCTTCTCCAGCGGATGGAGCAGCATAACGGTGTTTCCATTCTCGCGACGAATGCGGTGCAAAACTTTGACGAGGCATTCAAGCGCCGTATCAGCTTCATGATCAATCTGCCGATCCCGGACGAGCAGACGCGCGCGCGCATCTGGCGCAGCGTCTTTCCGGCGGACGCGCCGCTTCGGGACGTCGATCTCGACTTCTTCGCAAGCCGTTTCGAACTCTCGGGCAGCAGCATCAAGTCCATCGCGGTCGCCTCCGCGTTTTTCGCGGCGGCGGACGGCACGGACATCACCCGCGAAACGATCTCCCGCGCCGTGCGCGAGGAGTACCGCAAAACGGGTCGGGTCCTTATGGAGAGTCAGCTCTACTAAGTGACCCGTTTCAACGTACTATCACGACAGGGGGCTGCCGCCCGCGTTTTGCGGACGGCAGCCCCCTGTTTCACCCGGGCCGTCGTTTTTTCTGTCGCGGGCGCGGCAGCGTACGCGCGGCGTTGCTCATTTGAACCTGCCGAAGAGCCGGTCTGTCCAGCCCCGACTCTTGAAGCGCTGTTTGAGCCTTCTGTTGTATTTTTGCTGCTCCTTTTCCGTAAATCCGGCGCCGCCAACCGCCGCCTCGGTTTCCGGGTCGATGTTTCCGACCATCTGCATGCCCATCGCGATCTGATCTCTATACTCCGGTAGTTTGGCCATTTCCGCCATCTCGGGATCGAGCGCGAAGCGTTCGTTCTGGATATAGAGCTCATATTGGTTGTTGACTTGAAAAAAGTAATTGGCAAGGGTGCGAAAATCCCGATCTTCCTCGTTGTGGTCAAAATCAAAATATCTTCCGTTGCCGCTGTCGATCATCTGCATGGCGTCCTGCGCGATCGCAAGATCGTCGAAGAACTGCGGTCCCGCCTTTTTGAGGAAGTCTTCCGGGTGCATCCGCGTGGCATAGGTCCCATAGCGCTCGCGCATCCGCTTGAGCTGGGCATAGTAGCTCTGCTTGAGTGCGTAAAAGCCCGTGTCAAAGCGTCCCTGCATGGCCGCGACATCCTCCTGCGGCACCGCCGCTTTTTGGGCGGGGTCCATTTGGATGTATTTGAGGCCCGCCGTCAGGTTTGAGACCATTGCGCCCATTTCCTCGGGACTCATTTCGGAGCCAAAGCCATGCCGGCTCATGGCCGCGGGAATACGGTCGAGCGAGAGTCCCGATACGCTGAAACCGTCCGGTCCCTGGACGATGCCTCTCTGCGTGTGTCCCGCGGGCAGATTCTCTCTTGCGGCGTCTGCGAAGATGCGGCTTCTCTCGCTGAGTCCCTCGGGATCCGCCTCGCGCAGGGAGGACCGCTTTACGAAATACGACGCTGCATCCTCGCCATAGGGGGACCGATCGTTGCCGGGAACATTCAAATGTACATTTGCCTCCGGTCCCTGTTTTTTTGCCTGAACGGGTGCGTTCGTGAGCGTTTCCGCAGCCTTGACCGGCGCAAAACTGCCGCTCTCCGCCGCATTTTCGCGCAAATCGCCCGCCGCAGCGATATCGCTGCGAATCGTCTTCTGCGGACCGGTAAGAAAATCCTCTACCCGCTTTTTCCCGCTTTTTTTCTCGGGCAGAAACGTGCTGTGCTTCACTGCGTGTTCAAATGCTGGCATATGGACACCTCCTGTTTCCCGGAACTTGCGGCAGTTCGCCGCCCCGGCACATCAGTTGATCGTCAGAAGCTTTGCAAAACCGACGGAATCAAGAATTGCATAGACATCCTTCGAAACGTTTTTCATCTCCATGACCGCGCCCTTCGAGGCGGCGGTTTTCTGGCCGATCAGAAGCGCGCGCAGGCCGGCGCTGCTGATGTACGCAACCTTTGCAAAGTCCAAAATGACTTTTTTGGCCCCTTGAAATGCTTTTAAAATGGCGTTTTGCAGGTCCGGACTCGTGTTCGTATCAATGCGTCCGTCTACTGCGAGCGTCAGTGTCGTCCCGTCCTGTGTGCTTGTAATCGTCATGTGGCTGTTCCTCCCTTATTGCAGATAGTGCATTCCCGTAAGCGCGCCGCCACTGTCGAGCGAGGCCGGCGTGTTTTCAAGTACCTGTCCATTAAAATCGAGATACGTGAAAAAGTCAAGGCTGCTGTTGCTGCCGAAGAAAATGATCTTCCCGTTGGCACAGGCCGGCTTGACCTGCGAGATGAAGTATTCAAGCATTGCGCGCATCGCTTCATCCGGACTACGGTTGATGAGAACCGTGAAATCCCACGGTGTTTCACCATACATATCGCCGTCGATCTGGCGTGAGGTGAGAAGATTGCGCTCAACCACATAGAACGGGTCGTCCACGAACAGGGCGATGGTCATTTCAATGGCTTTTTTCGTGCCCTTCACGGCAAAGAGCGCGGGCAGCGCCTTGACAACGCGCCGCAGAGTCTTTTCATCCGTCACGACGCCCTCCGTTTCCAGTCCGAGCCAGGAAGAAAAGCGGTGCAGCGCCGCGACCGGCGCCGTATCCGGGTCAAGATACTGGTCGATGTGGTCGATCGTCTCCTGAAGCTCGTTGTACATGGTGGAGTAGACGGAGAGATACCGGTAAAAGAAATCCTCGTCGGCACGGTAAATTTCCGGGAAGGTACGGAAGAAGTCATCACCCGGGGCATAGAGCGCGAGATCGGCAAGCATCAGTTCGCCCTGCCCGATCGCTTCGATCCAGATCCATATGCGGCGGCCATGCAGTGCGCCGAGCAGCACATCGCGCGTACCGGAGACCGTAATGCCCCCGGCTGCCTCGAAAAACTGCTCCTTGACGAGGTCGGAGACCGTTTCGTCCATCAGAAAATCGTCCGTTTTCACGACCACGCCGCGGCGCAGAAAACAATCATTGTCCGAAGCGAAAGCGCGGACCGTCAGCGCGCAGTCGCCGCCGCCGGTCGTCCGGAAGGACAGATGTCCCCACTGCATTCCCTCCTGCGCGCCGTCGATGCCGCGCAGATAGACATGATGATCGCCGCTCTCGGTTTTTTTCATCACAAGGGCGTTGTCTTCGACGGCAAAGCCGTCGCAGCGCGAACGGATGAGGCGCTTATTTCCAAGTACATATTTTTTGACCAAACCAGCCATAGGCAGCTCCTTTTCAGGCTTTCAGCTCCGGTTTTCAGCGCCGCACGCCGGCGAAAACGCTCAGTTCAAGCGAAAGCTCGCCCGGATAGCACAGCGCCCTGTCGCTCATGCGGAAGTCCATGGAGGAAAATGTGACCTCCGAACGGTCCTCCGGCGTCAGGTGCAGCGATTCGACGCTCACAACGCAGGGCAGATTCGACAGTGCGTCATAGATCTCTCCAAAGCGGACCCAGCTCCCGAAAGGAACATCCGTCGAGACCTGATCGAGTTTCCGGCGGATAAGATTTTCGATCTCGCTGCGCGCGTTTTCAAAATGCGGGCGCACAGTCAGCTTCGCCTGCGCGTCCACGCGCACATAGCGGGGGGAGACCAGCTCCGTTCGGGTCGTGAGCATTCTCTTTTCGTCGAGCAGCGCCGCAAGCCGCTGCTGATAGACCGCCGGCAGGGCCGGACGCGGCTGCGTGCTCCAGGGCTTGACGACGACGCGGACAAGATTGCGCTCCGGCACCGCGACAGCGTGCACCTTGTGGATGCACAGGCCCGGCGCATTGCGGACAAGCGTTTCATAATCCTCGGCGGTAACGGCGGTCTGCGTACGGCGCATCTCATGGGAAAAGCGCTTGCGCAGCTGCTCGGGCGTCTCGCAGGTCTTGCCGCCAAAGCCGCAGGACGGCGCATGGAAGGTGGCAACGACCTCCGTGCCGTCGTAGCCGCCAAGTCGGGAAAGCTGTGCGCCTGCGCGCACATTTCCCTGCGCGCCCGCCGTCGTTGCGCAGGAAACGAGCAGCAGACGGTAGGCGTCGCCATAGGCCGGGTGGTGGACCACAAGCTTGCCGTCCGGCTCCGAAACGCTGTAACACAGTTCATCCTCGTCTTTCGTTTCCGGTCGGACGAGACGATAGGAAGGGGCCCCGCCGTTTTCTTCGGGCGGCAGCTCCGCCAGAACGCAGAGGCTCTCGGCGATCACGCCTTCCGTGTAAGGCAGCGCGATCTTCTGTTCCTCATATCCGTAGACCGGGCCGAGGTCCCGATTCGGCAAAAGCTCCTCCGTGCAGCAGCAGACGAGGATGCTGTCCGGTCCGACGGGGCCGAAGCCGTGTTTTTCAAAGTCAAAGCAAAGTTCGATCCCCGTTTCCGCAGGCCGGACGGAATAATAGCGTCCCGCGCGGGGCAGCACCTCGGCATATTCCGTGTAAGCGTGATAATCCCCGCCCGGCTCCTCGCGGCAGTAAACAAACACGGCGCCGCCGACGGCAAGCTCGCTGGCAACGGTGACCCGGTCCGCGGCGTCAAGCTGGAAGATGCAGGCATGTGTCTTCTTCTGAAAGACCGGAAAGAGATTCCCCGAAAAGCTCTCCAGCCGAGGCGCGGCGTCATAGTCGCTTGAAACAAGCAGACAGCGGACAGCAAAGCCCGAAACGCCTGCGTCTTCATACAAGGCCGGTGGCTCCTCACCGAGCGTCAGCTCTATCGCGCCGCTCTGCAAAAAGCCGCGCGTTTCGTCCGTCGCCGTGCAGTTGAGCCAGCCGAGCGCGGTGTAGTACTGCCAGACCGTTTCGGCAAATTCGGGGCCGTCACTGCCGTCAAAGGGGTTTCGGCGGTCGTCAGACGCGGCCTGCGCCCAGAAGAGCAGCCGCTCTCCCGCATGGACGCTGCCGCGCAAAACACAGCAGAAGCTGTCCCCGTTTGCGGGCTCCGGCCCAAAGGCCGCTGCCTGCGCGTGCGCGGAGGAACCGAGCAGACGGGTGAGATTCGTCGTTTCTCCGCCCGCTGTAACGAGCAGTGCTTCGATCTGCCAGTCGGTCAATTGTGTCTGCTCGGCCGTTTCAAAATCGAGCGAGCCGACCGAGAGCCGATACTGTGCAGGCAGGGTGGCGCTCTGCGTCGTCTGTACGAGCAGGGCGGCGGGCACGTTGTTCTCCGCTTTCGTCCCGACGAGGGCAAGCAGGCGGCGGCGTATCGGATCCGTCATCGCCGCAATGCTCTCTTCCTGCAAAACATTGAAGGCCGTGAAATTTTGCAGCATCGTGATGCCGGGGTCGGAGATATTGTAGTTCGTCCACTCTGACGAGTATCGTGGGATCTGCGTTATCGCCTCGGAGAGCCACTCGCCATAGCTTTTGTTATTCAGATCAATGCTCGTGAGCATAAGCGCCCCTCCTTAGTTGGAAGCTTCTAAAAACACGCGGGTCTCGCCGCACACCGCGATCATCAGCGGATTCGGGGGCAGGCGGTCGAGCTCTGTTTCGTGCGTCCCGCTGCCGTCCGTCCAGCGGGCGGAGGCAATGAATTTTTCGACATGCCCGGGAAAACGCAGCGCGTGCAGCATTTGATGGAGCTGCAGCTGCGTCGGCAGACGGCCGATTTCCCAGCCGCCGCGCAGAGGATCGAGAAAACGGGCGATGCTCTCGCTCAGATGGGTCTGCACATCAATGGAGCGCGCAACGTCCTCAATGCCGGCCCATACGCTGACCGAAACGGCGACATATACCGGCTCGCAGACCGTGAGGTTGCGGGCGGTCACGGTCGCCGGACTCTTTTGCAGGAGGCGGCGGCACAGGCCGTCGTGCAGTGCCAGAAACGAATAGGACGCGTCCGCAAAATCGCGGCAGAGGACCGCGACGGTAATGCTGCCCGGGGCCGGCGCGCCCCAAAGGTCATATCCCGCAATGCAGCGGACCTTTTCAATCGTGTCGGAGTAGGCAAAGACCTCGCGCACATAGTCGCGCTCACTGACGAGCCGGCCGTGTCCCGAAACGACAGCCGCTGCGCGGGCAGCCGCGCCCGCAATGGTCTCAAGGTCGCTTCCTCCGCTTGTGGCAACCGGATTTTCAACAGAGCCGACGAAGAACGTTTCGTCATAAAGCGCGTTCACAGCGCCTGCCGGCAGATCCCCGGCCCTGCCCGAACAGGAGGTCGCGCGCACCGTGAAGGCAACGCCGCGCTGTGCCGGCGGGATCAGAACATCCGTACCGTCACCGAAAACGATGGCGCTGTTCATGCGGTCAATGATATAGTGCCGGTCCCCGCTGCGGGAATTATCAAAGTTCTCCACCTCGTCCCAGCGGACAAAGAAGGAGGTGATGTTGCCGAGGATATCGTGCGAAATACGCACGCGGTCCGGCTGCTCGGCCGCCAGCTTCTCCATGCCGGAGGGTGTAAAGCGAGGCATCTCGCTGACCCAGACCTCCGCCGAGCAGATGTTTTCCACGCCGAGCGGGAAGCGCATGTTCGGCACGGCGGCCTCAACATAGAAGCTCTCCTCATCGTGTGTCTCGATGTTTCGGATCTCTGCGGCGTTGAGAAGAATGTTCCGGAACTCCGGGCGGAAACGGGCGCCGCCCGCTTCGGGGTCCCTGTCCGGAAAACGGATCCAGTAGCGCTGCACGCCGGCAACGGACGCGGGCGCAAAATCACTCGGCGGTAAAAATTGCAGCGTGCCCGGTCGGCTGAACGCGCGGGTGTTGTCGATCAGCTTGAGCGGCTTAAAGCCCGAAAGGGTCGAATACTCCGCCTCCAGCGGCCTGCCGTCCGGCAGCACAGACGCGCCGGTTTCGATGAGCATGCTCACGGGCGCGCCCTCGGGACGTTTGTCCAGTCCGAGATAGAACGCGTCGCGTCCGCCGGTCAGCGGAAGGAAAGCCTCAAAGCATTCGTGTGAAAGCAGTTTTTGTGTAAGCTCGCGGGATTCCACACCGGACACCGCGCGCACGCGCTGCGGCCGGGGCCATTCCCCCTCATAAGCGCAGTCGATCCGAAGGTTTGTCACCAGCGGCATCGTGTGGATGCAGGGCTGAAGGTAGCAGTTGTCCGCCTGAGCGATCCGCAGACGGAGCGCACGGGCATAAAAGCTCCCCACGGTCATGGGCTTCCAGTCGTCCGGGCAGACGAACGAGATCTCCACATCCCCGCAGTGGTTGCCGTCAAACAGTGCGGCCCATTTCGCAAAGCCCGGAAGCATACGCCAACCGATCCCGTTGAAGTATTCCGCCGTGACGCGTTCAGGGCAGGTCGTGACCGTGTCAAAGAGGACGGCGCGCGGTTTGCGCTTGATGACCTTGAGTTCCGCGTCCTCCTGTTCCGGCGTCATGGTCACCAGCTTTTGGCGTTTGGCAAGCGTGAAGCGCATCGTCAGCGTCGCGCCGCTGCGGGCAAACATACGGTCTGAACCGATGTAGCACTCATCGTAGAGCGTGGCTGTTTCGCCAAAGGGAAGGAAATTCCCGGGCTCCAGCTCGGACTCTCCGTGGAGCGTGAATTCGGGTGCGGACTCCGTGCAGGACGCCGCCACGCGCAGGTCCGAGAGCACCAACGGCTCCGAAACGCCGCCCACGCAGCGGGCGCAGAGCGCGTAGAAAGGCGTGCCGTCCAGAGGCTTTACGCTGTTTTCGGTTTCCGTGTGCAGGCAGACGCAGCCGTTTTCCTCGCGCGCGCTCAGCGACGCAAAGCCGTTTTCCGTTACTGTGAGCCATTCGAATTTCGTGCCGTCGCAGAGAAGCGCGGCAGCGCTTGATCCGTCCTCCCGCACAGGACGCACCAAAAGATCTGTGCCGGCATCCGCGTGGAGAACGCTCTGGTGGAAGATGCAGAGGGTATTTTGTTCGATCCCGTCCTCGTCAAAATCATAGAGGGTAAAGGGAAACGCGCTCGGGGGAGGGAGCCCAGCACCTTCTCCTCCCGGCTCCTCGTCGGGCCCAAAGGGCTCGCCGAAGAGGTCGATCGGGTCGGGACCGCCCTGCAACGCAAGGATCTTCCCGCGCCGGGGCGAAATTTCGAGTAAGTCGGTGATCTCGGCAGAGGTCACGTAGACGTCGCCCGTTGTTTCAAAAACAAGGGGCTTGTTCTCCCCCTCACCGAGCAGGCGGGTCCCCCGGCGGAGCGGAACGCCCGGAATGGTATCGGATGCCAGCCGCGCCACGACGATCCCCGACGAGGGCGACGCCGGAAGCAGCGAAACACCGAGCAGATTTGCAAATTCGGTGTGGTATTTGTCAAAGGTCTGGTTGAGGCGGCCGATGTTCTCGTACATCTGGTCGAGGAAGATAAGCGCCAGCGTGCTGCCGGCATCCGGGTCCGCCACGGAAAATCTCCACTCGGGGACGTAGGACTCCGCCAGTTCGCCAAAGCGGCGGCGAAGGTCTTCCAGACTGCGTCCGTCAATAATAAATTCACCCGACATCCTGATCCTCCCCCCTGTCGTTCGTCAGGAAAAAGGGAAACACAAGGTTTTCCCGGGTATTCGAGCCGGCGACGGTATAGTTGATGAGGAAGATAAGACAGCCCTCCTGGGATTCCGTGTCCACTTCAATGTCCACGTCGGAAATACGCGGTTCCTGCGAAAGGATCGTCATGCGCACATCGTCCTTGATAATGGCAAGCATCGTCGGCGAGGTGTCCATGAAGGTATAGCGCGCGAGCTCGCTGCCAAACGCAGGCTCAAGCCAGCGTTCGCCGCGTGCCGTCGTCAGAATAAGGTAGACGGATTCGCGCACGCTGCGCTCGTTCGACGAGAGCACAAAGCGCCCCGTCCCCGGGTCTATCTGGGGCGGAAATTTGATGCCCGTGCCCAGAAAGGACTGATTATCCATGCTCTCTCCCCCTTATCCGATGGTGATGGGCGTTCCGCTGATGGTGACTGCACCGCTGCTGTCCGCCTTAAACGCGGAGCTTGCCTTCTGCGAGATCGTGCCGCCCTCAAGCTTGACCATGCCGTCCGACTTGAGGGAGATCTGGTTCGGTGCTTCGATCGCGAGCTGCTTGGCTTCGATCTTAACAGCCCCGCTCTCGCCGTTGAGCGTGAAAGTGATGTTGTCTCCGACCTTGATGGTTATCTTGCTTTTTGCCTGAAGCAGGAGCGTTCCGGAGCCCTGCGTCGTATCCATCTCGATGAAATCCTCTTTTTCCTTGTCGCCGAGACGGATCTTGTGGTTTTCATTGTCGAGCAGCAGCGTCAGCTGCTTGCCGGCCGTCTGGAGCGTGATCTTGTCGAGGTCGCCGGGCTTGTTCTTTTTGTCGCCCTCCGGGATCGGCACATCCTCGTAGGTCAGCGTGCTGCCATTTCTTGTGACGATACGCTTGATCCGGTTGTCCTTATCGATGGAGCCGGTAAAGAACTTGTCGTTGTCCTTGTTGATGCAGCCGATCACATAGGGCCGCTCAATGTTGCCGTTTTCAAAGGCAAGCAGCACTTGATCTCCCGGCTCGGGCAGAAAATAGTGGCCCCAGCCCGCGCCGCCGGAGGGCATGGCGACCCGCGCCCACATCAGCTTTTCCGCTTTCTGTGCACGCGTCGGCACGGTCACGCAGACGCGGCCGCCTGCCTTCTCGTCAAAATCCTTTGTGACCGTTCCGAGCGTGACGCCGTACATGCGGCTGTCGCCCGTTTCGGTCTTGAGCACCTGCTCATCGGATATTTCTTCGATGATATCATAAAGTGCCATGCTGTCCTCCCAAAGCCGAAGTCAGAGCCTGCCGATTTAAGTCGAAGCAAGTCCTCCCGCGGCATTCATTCCATCCGGCTTGATCTCCGCCGCGCAGCCCCGAAGCATCGTGCGGAAGCCGCGTTCCGTGTCAAATTCATGCCGGACGCTCGTAATGTAAAAGGAATTGTCCGCTGGAGCGCCCATCCCCGTCACATCGAGGAAACGGCCCGGCGAAAGCGCCGGCAGACCGATGCACTCGGCTTCAAACGAACCGAGGCGGTAAGTCATACGCTCTTTGAGCGATGCCACGCGCGCATCCGCCTGCTCCTTAGACGAGATCGTCGGGTCAATGTAGATCTTGGACGCCTTGCCGACGAGCGCCTTGGCCTTGCTGTTGGTCGAAAGCGTTGTGTCCACTTTCTCGGAGGATTTGATGAGTTCCCCCTTGCCGGGGTTCACGGAGCGCGCCTCAATGGAGCCGGCAAGACCCGTGATGCTGTATTCCGCGCGGAAACCGAGTATGCCTCTGGAGACGCCGATCTTTGCCTGCGCGCCCTTGACGGATTTCGCCGGACGAAAATAGACCTTTCCGCGATCTACGAAAAATTCATAGTTAAACTTTTTTGCCGCCTTGACGACAAACTCATAGTCGCTCTCGGCGACCATCTCTATCGTTTGGGTAAGCGGGGCTTTATCCTTCTCACGCGCGTCGTCTTCCTTCTTGTCGGGCGTATCGTTGATATTCGTGGTGTCGATAAAGCCGCCTGCGGATTTGAGGCTCTGGTAAGAGGCGCGCTGAAAAATTTCCCGTACCGCCGCGCCATAGCTGTGCGCCGCGAGCTGGCAGGAATAGGTCCCGCCCATCATCAGACTCTTGACATCCATCGCCGTGACCTCGATATAGGGCAAGCCGCCCGGCTCGAAGGCAAATGCGACTCCCGCGACAAAGCCAACAAAAACGGTCTCGACGGTCTTTGCATAACCGAGCTTGATCTCGGCAGAAGCGCCGAGAAAAAGCTGGCTCTTTAACTCCTCATAGCGAAAGGAGCTTTTATCGTTGTTGTAAGAGTGGTAGATCCGAAAACTGGCGACCGACGCCTCGTAGCCGCAGGTGATCTCCACGCTGATGTCGCTGATTACAAGCGGCGGGTTTTCCTTTACCGCAAGTTCCTTCCCGTTCACCAGAATTTGGGCGATTGGCGAAGCAAAGCGATCGTATTGGGTGCGAAAGTCCGCATAATCCGGCACAGCCCCGGCGCCGGCCGCGCCGGCGGTCGCGCCGGCCCCCGGTGCATTCCCCGGTAACGAAAATCCCATGGCTGTCCCTCCAAAATCAGAGATTGAAATTCAGCAGATTCTGTGTCCAGCGCTCCGCGGAGGCGCCTGCCGCGCCCTTTGCGCTGTCCTTTTCGCCAAAGACCGCGTCGAACGACTTGTCCCATGCGTCGCCCGCCTTGTTCTCGATCTCCTGCGTAATGTTGATCGTGACCGTGCTGCGGACCGGCTTTCCGGAGACAGAGAACATCGTATAGGCGGCCTGCGCCTCGGTAAGCTCGCCCGTAAAGGAGAGGTCCGCCCAGCGGAACGTCACGTTGCGCGTCGAGTCGCGCATCAGGGCGGCAATGATCGCGTTCGTCTGCGGCATGACGCTGTAGCCGTTGCCTTTGACGTTTTTATAGATGCCGGTCCCGACAGAGACCAAGTCGCTGAGCGATACGCGGAACTTGTCCGCCATAAAAGCGTCCTTCACATTCGTGTCATCAAAAATGAGCTGCACGGAGAGAACGATGGCCGCGTTTCGCGTACGCTGTGTTGGAATGCTGGATTCCACGTTGTTTTGCAGATATTTGAAAGGCATCGGCTGTGCATTCGCCTGAAAGCGAACCGACGCCGGATTGTACTGCACCTGCAGCACGCTGTCTCCGCCGGGCGTTTCCACGCCGTTTGCGTCCTTCATCGGGCCAATGTGGAAGATGAGCGCGGCCTTCGCAATGTTGCCTGCGAAATTCCAGCTCTTTCCTTCCGCGGCGCTGCCAAAGCCCATTGTGTCTAAAAGTCCTCCCATAATGTCGTTCCTTTCCGGTCCCGTTTAAAGAGAAACGTTGAGCACGCTGTCAAAGCGCTGCTGGGTCGATGTGAGTGATTTTTGCGAGTCGGCCTTGATGACATCGTCAAAATTTTTATACCACGGCTGGAGAATGGCGTTGTCGAGCTTTTGCTGCATGCGCATGTCGATCTGTGCCCGCACCGGTTCTCCCTGTGAGGAAAACATCGTGTAGGTCGCGCCAAAGCTCAAAAGTTCACC
>JBMNPV010000043.1:0-14296 GCA_050943775.1 Oscillospiraceae bacterium | reverse complement strand
GGTCGCGCTGTTGGCCGCCGCGCTCGCGGACGGGGATGTATCAGCCGGTTTGCCCGCGCCGCAGGCCGAGAGAGAGAGCACCATCGCAGCGGCCAGCAGCAGGGCGCTGCATTTCTTTGCTGTTTTCATTTTTGCATTGCCTCCAATATAGATTTTATGGACTTCGTGAGATCAGGAATGTCCCGCCGATAGATGCGGCCCGAAAAGGCTTCATTCGGAAGTGGGATAAAGCGCGCGGATTTCGGGCAGATTGGGGCATAAAGTGGGTCTGCAATGATGCATTTCGCCGCTTTTAGGAGCGGAACAAGCTCATCTTCGTCCGTTGCGCGCGCATCGCCGGGGCGCAGGAGCTCGTCCGTCGCCTCGAGCGGGCAGAGCACGCGGGCAGGCCGCCCCGTTTCCGCTTCGAGCGCGGCGGCGAGGGACGCGGAGTACACCGCTTCGCCGATGATGAGCGTTTCCGCGTCCGCAATGCTCTGCGCTCTGCCGTAGGCGCTGCGGCACACGCCTGTTTCGTCCGCTTCGCGCAGGGCTTGCAGCAGCGTTTCGGAAAAGCAGCCCGCAATGGGTGTGCCGACGACATAGGGTGTGCCGAAGCGCGCCTGCAGCGTCTTTGCGGCGGCAAGGCCGCAGGCGGAGACGACGAGGTTGACCCTTGCCGACGCGGCGTTTTCAAGGTCTTCCAGGCTTGTGCTCATTGTCCAGCAGGAGACAAGTGCAAAGCCGCCGTCCGTGAGAAATTTTTTCATGCTCCCGACGCTGCCGTTGACGGAAAAATCCAGCGGCGTTGCGCCGAGGAGGTTGACGGACGGGGCTTTGCTTTTTTCCCCGCCGCGCACAAAGCGGCGCGCGAGCGCGTCAAGCGCCATCGAAGCGCCGGAGATGTAGCTATGGGTCCCGTTTGTTGGAAAGCCGAAGCAGGGCAGGCCGGTCCGCTCCTCGCAGAGTGCGGCGATGGCCGCAAAGTCTGTGCCGACCAGCATGGGAATGGGCGTTCCCGCAATGGCGATGAACCGGGGATGCGTCTCCCGCGCGGCCTCGACGATGTCGGAAACGAGCTTTTCGTCGTCGCCCATCACGGCCTCCATTTCGGAGAGCGCGGAGATGAAGACGAGGCTGTCCATGTCATACCAGCGCGGCTCGTCGTGGGTGTTGTAGGTGGAGTTGCAGCCGGAGGCGTCGTGGATAACGGTCATGCCGCCAAGCTCGTAGAGCGCGGAACACACGCCCGATACGTCGGCGGTGTAGGTGGAGATAATGGATGCTGTCTGTTTCATACGCAGTACCCGCAGCCGAGGCCCTTTGGCTGGATCTGGGTCCTCGGGTCCTTTTCATGGAGATAGGCGTCGATCAGCTCACGCGCCATGCGCACGATGCCGTCAAAGCCCCAAGCGCCGCCGCCCTCAACGACGTTGACAAAATTCCGTGTGCCGGTGAAATAGGCGGCCTTCTGGCCGACGGCCAGAACCGGTTCGTCTGTTTCGCGCGGCAGAACGCGGCAGCGCACCTCGACCGTCGCGCGGAGCATGAGCGCCGGCGCGTGTGCTTGCAGATAGTCGAAGTCCGCTTTTTCCTCGGCAGTGAAGCTGTCCGCGTAGACGCTTACAACGTTGAAGCCGTGCTCTGTCAGCAGACGCGCGAGGCCGAGCGGGCGCGGGGTCGCGGTGTAGTCAATCGCGATGGGCGTGTTGCCGACAATGGTGCGTGCTTTTCGAAGCGCTGTTTCGGCACGCTCGATGGAGAGCGCGTCGTCCCCGCGCGGGAGCCGGAGCGTCTCCGCGAGAAGGTCGAGGTTCTTCGCGTTTTCCGCATAGCCCCAGCAGACGGGAAGATAGAGATGCTTCATGCCGAGCCGCTCCGCGAGCGCGTCCCCGCCCGCGCGGGCCGGGGGCAGCATCGTGATACAGGTCGCGCTCTCGGCCATCGTAAGGTATTCGTGGTAGCTCCGGCAGAGTGTGATATCCTTCACTGTTTTGCCGCCTGCGCGGAGCATCTGCAAAAGCTCGCTCGTCTCGTCCGTCGGAAAGCAGTTGCCGAGGATGGAGATGCTGTTTTCGTTTCGCTCGCGCGGCTCCAAAAGCGAATACAGCTGCCGCCGCATGAGCTGGTCGGGCGTGAGCCCGCTCTTGCGCATGATGGGGTTCATGTAGCAGTCCGTGAACGCGACGCCGGGGAAACGCCTGCGCAGTTCGCGGTAGCAAAGTTCAAGGTCGCAGCCCATGAAGTGGTGGATACAGCTCGTGAAGACCAGAACGGCGGGCGGGAGCGTCGGAAGCTTTTGAAGCACATCCGTCACGCCCTCGATGATGAGACTTTCCATGTCGCCCTCAAGCACGTTGTTTTCGCGGATGGCGATGGTCGAAAAGCGCTCCTGCGCGCCCATCTCCGCCGCCGTGAGGACGACGCCGCGCAGGCAGCCCTGCGCGCAGACGAAAATTTGGTGGGCTTCGGGGATCAGCATTCCGACATGGACGATGTTCCACGGACCGCGCGCGGGCGCGCCGTATTCCAGCCCGGAGCGAAACGGCGCGGGAAAGTCCGCCTCCGCGATACGGACGGCGCTCTCCGGCGCATCGGGGTCAAAAACACGTTTCAGCATGGCGTGCTTCCTCCGCTTGCGGCAAGGACGGCTTTTGAAAGCGCGCGATATTCCGCCGCCATCTCGCTGTCCGGAAAGGCTTCAAGCACCGTCTTTTGCAGATCCTCGGCGTTCTGGACCGTCTCACTGCGCGGCAGCCTGCCGATGATTTCGGTGTGTAGGTCGTCCGCAAGCTCGGCGACCTTTGCGTCCTCATTTTTGACCTCACGGCGATTCAAGATCAGACCGCCGAGGGTCGCGTAGCCCCGGCCCTTGAAGTTTTCAAGCGCCATCGCGATATTGGCCGCCGCGTGGATAGACATATTCTCGCCGCTTGTGAGAATAAACACCTTGTCCGCGTAGCCGGAGCGCATCGGCATCGAAAAGCCGCCGCAAACAACGTCGCCGAGAACGTCGTAGAGCACGACGTCGGGCCGGTAAGTCTCATAGGCCCCCTTCTGCGCGAGCTTTTCAAGCGCGGTGATGATGCCGCGTCCCGCACAGCCGAGGCCCGGCGTAGGCCCGCCGGCTTCGACGCAGACGACGCCCGCGTAGCCGATGCGCACCATGTCCGCGAGGGCGAAGTCGTCCTTCTTTTCGCGCACCAGATCGAGAACGGTCGGGATGTCCTCACCGTGGCGCAGGGCGATGGTCGAGTCGGCCTTAGGGTCGCAGCCGACCTGCATGACTTTCAGACCGCTCTCCGCGAGGGCGGCCGCAAGGTTCGAGACGGTCGTGGATTTTCCGATTCCGCCCTTTCCGTAAAATGCCAGTTTGATCATGGGTCTTCTCCTTTCGGGGTGCGCATGACATAGTCGCCCCGGCTCTCAACGAGCCGATAGCCGATTTGCTCCATCTGCGCGCGGAGCGCGTTCAGGCCCGCTTTCGCGTCGCAGTCCGTGCCCGTCTTGTTGTCATATAAGAGATATTTTTTCCGCACAGCCAGCGGCGAGAGATTCGGCATGACGACGTTCGCGCCCGCGAGAACGCCGAGCTGCCGCCCGTCGCCGCGCACCGTACCAAGCGCCGTCGTCGCCGGCAGTAGCAGGTCCGGCAGTGTGAGCCGCGCAAGACTCAAAACGAAAAGCGTCAGCTCCGGTGAGCCGGCGGGCTGATCGCGGAACGGCGTGCCCTGATGCGGGAGAAAGGGACCGACGCCGTACATCTCGGGCCGGAAGTCCGTCAGAAACAGCATTTCCTCCGCGAGCATCTCCGGCGTCTGTCCGGGCGTGCCGACCATGAAGCCCGCGCCGGTCTGATAGCCGATGGCTTTCAGATCTCGCAGACAGCGCATGCGGTTTTTCCACGAGAGCTCCGGCGGATGCAGCACGCCGTAGTGCGCCTCGTTTGCCGTTTCGTGGCGCAGTAGGCAGCGCCGCGCGCCTGCGTCAAAGAGCCGCTGATAGCTCTCGCGGCTGCGCTCGCCGATGGAGAGCGTCACGGCACAGTCGGGGTACTGCGCGCAGATCTCTTGGAGAATGTCCGCCAGCCGCTCGTCCGTGAAATATCCGTCCTCACCGCCCTGCAAAACGAAGGTGCGGAAGCCGAGCGCGTGGCCCTCCGCGCAGCAGGACAAAATCTCGTCCTTTGTGAGCCGATAGCGGGAGACACCCGCGTTGTCGCGGCGGATGCCGCAGTAATAGCAGTTATTCTTGCAGATATTCGTAAATTCGATGATGCCGCGAAAGAAAATGTCATGCTCGAAGCGTGCAACAGAGACTTCCCGCGCAAGCTCGGCGGCAAAAGCACGGTCATCGTCCGTCCAAGTCGAAAAAAGCTGCGTCCACAAAGACTTATCAAGCCTCCGCTCAACGCGGAGCGCTTCAAGGATTTCCCGATTCGTCATGTCCGGCGTCTCCTTTTGTGTTTATTTCCCGGGCAAAGGTCGTCTTGACGCTGACCTTTGGCAGTGCTTCGAGCCGCCCCGCAAGCTCTCGCACAACCTCGCCGGGAGCGTCGAGCGTCACGGTGATGATGTGCAGCCCCGCGTCCGGGTAGGGCAGGCCCATACGGCCGACCAAAAATTCCCTGTATTCGTGCAAAATCGCGCTGATGCGTTCGCCCTGCTCGAAATCTGCCGAAATGACGGCAATTACGGCGATCTGCCGCCCGTCCGGTTCGCGTGCGCAGAGGACTTCGTCGTCACAGGAAAGCGAGAGCGGCATTACGTCCCGCAGAACACGCTCCGGCGTTTCGATCTCGCTGATGACCGCACGAACGCCGAACGCCCGGGCGATGTTTTCTTCCGTCACGACTTCGCGCGTGGGGCCAAAGAGCCAGTCGCCGCCCGCGCCGAGAAGTAGCGCACGGTTCGCCCGCTGCAGGGCGTGGGTCGGATAATGGGTGTTAAAAAGGCAGGTCATCCCGCCCGCGGAAAGTTCTGAGATCGTATCAAGCACGAGAAGCTGGTTTTTAAAGTCGAGGTTCGATTCCGGTTCATCCAAAATGAGTACCTGCGGCTCGGATGCGAGCGCGCGGGCGATGAGCACCATCTGGAGCTGCCCGCCGGATAGCTCGGTGCACTTTTTTCCGGAAATATGCGCAAGATTCAGACGCTCCAAAACCGCATGGGTTTTCGCGAGGTCTGCGTCCGACGGCTTTCCGAACGGGCCGATGTGGCTGCCGCGTCCCAAAAGCACCATTTCTTCGACCGTGTAGGCCACTGCCGCGCCGCGTGCCTGCGGTACGTAGGCAAGGCTGCGCCACAGCGTACGGTTTGGAATGGATGAAATGTCGCGCCCGTCCAGAAGGCTTTGCCCGGACGTCCATTTGAGAAAACCCATGAGACAGCGGAGAAGAGTCGTTTTTCCCGCACCGTTCGGGCCGAGAACGGCGACCAAATCGCCGGAGCCGGCTTCAAAGCAGAGGTCTTTTAAAATCATGTCGCCGCCGGGCCAGGCGAAGCTGCCGTTTTTGACTTCCAGATTCACAGCCGCCACCCCCCCGTTTTTCGGATGAGCGCGATGAACACCGGCGCGCCGATGACCGCTGTGAGCGCGGAGATCGGAATTTGGGCGGAGGTCGCGCTGCGCGCGAGCGTGTCCACCGCGACCATGAACGCCGCGCCGATGCTGATGGACGCGGGCACCAGCACAAGATGATTGTTCCCGAACTTCATGCGGCAGATGTGTGGGACCAGAAGCCCTACCCAGCCGACCTGCCCGCACATCGAAACGCAGGAGGCCGTGATGGCCGTTGCGCATAGGATGGTGACGCCGCGCAGAAGCTTGAGGTTCGTGCCGGTCGCGCGGGCCTCGTCGTCCGCAAGCGGCAGCACGTTCATGCGCCAACGCAGCAAAAGCAGCACCGCGATGCCGGCGGCGATCGGCGGCAGACCGAGCGCAAGGGTCTTATAGCCGGCCGTGTTGAAGCTGCCCATCAGCCAGAAGGTGATGGACGGGAGCTGCGACTCCGTGTCCGCGAGGAATTTTACGATGGAGACGAGCGCCGAGAAAAACGAGCCGACCATGATGCCGGCAAGGACAAAGGTGCCCGTTGTCCGCTCGCGCCCCGCGCAGGAGAGCCATGTGAGCGCGACCGCCGCAATGCCGAAAAGGAGCGCCGTGGCCTGCACGCCGAGCATCCCAAGCCCGAGCAGCAGCGCAAGCGCCGCGCCAAAGCTCGCACCCGAGGCGACGCCGAGCGTGTCCGGCGTCGCGAGCGGATTTGCAAAGAGACTTTGGAACGCGCAGCCCGAAACGGACAGTCCCGCCCCGACCGCGAGCGCCATCAGAACACGCGGCATACGGATGGTCCAGAGGACCTTTTCCGTCTGCGCCGAGAGCGCCGCGCCGCTGCCGAGCTTTGCGCCGATGCTTTGAAGGATCTCCGCAGGCGAGATCCACAGCCGCCCGATGCCGAGCGCGAGCAGCGCCGTCACGATCGGCAGCAGCCACAAAAACACGATCTGTCCGCCAGAGAGCGCTCCGGCTTTTTTCAGCTCGTTCATTCGGCGGACACGACGTTTGAATACGCCGTTTTAGTGCTCACGCCGGGGAGACGCCCGAGCTTGCCGGAGAGAGCGGAGATGACGTCCTGCGGCGCATCGATCGCAACGCTGATGATGTTGACATTTTTCTGCCGGTAAGGGATGCCCATGCGCCCGATGATGTATTTGCCGTAGCTGTGCAGTACGGCGTTGAGTTCCTCGACGGAACCCGCGTCTTCAACAATGATCCCGATAATTGCAACTCTTGTTTCCATAACAGCCTCCAAAAATAAAAAAATCGCGTCCTTCCCACGAAAGACGCGCTAAACCTGCAAAACAGCCCGGGACTGTCTGCGGCCATCCTGCATGCTTTCGTCTCAAAACGTATTTTTGACGTCAGGCGCAAAAATGATGCCAGATCTATTTCTATTTAAAGTATAGACCTCTGCTTTCCAAAATGTCAAGCCCCGCGGCGACATGTTTTGACTGTTTTTTCTGTGACTGGCAGAATATTCAGGAACAAAGCGGAGGGCAGATCCGTCCTATGATACAGACGGCACGCCGTTTGAGAAACGGATAAAAAGCCGCTGACGGGGGTGCATCGTATCAAGTGCAAAAAATGGATCGTCCCCTGCGCTGTGCTGCTGTGTGCGCTGCTTTTCGTGACGAACGCCTTTCATATCCGCCGATTCGTGCGCGTGCCGGCCAACGCTGTCCATACGGCTATGCTCAAGCTGGAATATAAAATCATGGGAAAAGGCGAGCCGGTTTTTGTCCCGGTGCTAATGTACCACAGCGTTTGCGAAACGCCGCTGGGCGATCCGGCGCTTTCGGTCCCGCCTGCGGAGTTTGAAGCGCAGATGCAGGCCCTTGCCGATGCCGGCTGTACGCCCATTACCTTTGAGGCGCTTGGCGACGCGGGAAAATATGAAAAACCGGTCCTCATTACCTTTGATGACGGCTACCGCGACAACTTCACGGGGGCATACCCAATTTTAAAAAAGCATGGCTTTCCAGCAACGATCTTTTTGATTTCGGGAGACATCGGCGCGCCGAATTTTTTAAACGGCGACGACATCCTCGCAATGTCTGATATTGTCTCTTTTCAGAGCCACACGGCCCGGCACTTTCGGCTGCCCGATCTGGGCCGGGACGACATCGCGCTCGAGCTTCGGCAGTCAAAGGAGCAAATTGAGGCGATTACCGGCAGACCCGTGATCGCCCTGTCCTATCCGGAGGGCCGCGTGGACAAGACCGTGTTGTCCATTGTGCCGGGGTACTACCGCTATGCCGTCAGCACAAAATGCGGCCTTTGGCACAGCGGCGATGACCGCTACCGCATCCACCGGCTGGCGATCGGACGCGGGATGGACATCAAACGTTTCAAAAAACTGGTGATTTTGCATTGAACTTTCGGCGGGCTTCGGCCCGCCGATTCTTTTTTGAAAAAGTGCCTTTGCCTGCATCATCGAAGGCAAACGGGTAAAAATGAAGCTGTATCCGCATACTCTAAGCGCGTGCGGCATTCGCATTAAAACATTATTGACGGGAGCGCGGTCTATGCATATCGTCTTGTATCTGCTTGCGGTCATTCCGCTGATGCTGCTGGGTTGGCGCTATCTTTACAGCTATTTTCTGCGCATGCTCGAATATTTCGGCCGTGGCCTGCGGGTGCGGACGCGGCAGCGCCTTGCACTTGTCCTCTCCGGCGTGATAACGCTGCCAGCTGCCTACATCTGGGGCCTTTGGGCCGTGATCCTACTCTATGTCGTCTGTTTTGCGCTCATGATGGATCTGGCGAACGTCCTTGTGCAGAAACGCTCGGCACGGGCGCACCCGCGTTGGGCAGCGCTTTGGCGCAGCGGGCTTGTTCCGCTTCTGTGCGCGGCGCTGCTGCTGAGCTACGGCTGTTGGAACATGCGGCAGATCCGGGAAACGGACTACATCATTTACACACAAAAGGACATCCGGCCGGAGGGCTGGCGTGTGGCTTTGCTCTCCGACCTGCACTTTGGCACGACGATGGACGAAGAGAAGCTCGCGGCGGTCTGCGCGCGCGTGTCCGAAGCAAAGCCCGACATGGTCGTTCTCGCGGGCGATATTGTAGACGAGCACACGACGAAAAGTGAAATGCTGGCTGCCGCGCAGGTGCTGGGAAGCATTGAAAGCCGCTGCGGGACCTATTATGTGTTTGGAAACCACGACAAAAACAACTATACCTCAAAAAAAGCCTACTCCGGCGACGAACTGCGTGCGGCGCTGACGGCGGAGGGCATCCGGGTCATGGAGGACGAGTCGGTGCGCTTTGCAGGGGAACTGACCCTTGTGGGGCGCCGCGACCGCAGCGAGAAGGATCGGCAGAGCGCCGCGGCGCTGCTCAAGGGGGTAGACCGCCGCGACCTTCTGATTCTCGCGGACCACCAGCCGAAGGATCTGAAAGACAGCCGTGACGCGGGATACGATCTGGAGCTGTCCGGCCACACACACGGGGGACAGGTCTGGCCCTGCGGACGCGTTGCGGACCTGTTCAATCCCGCGCATGTCAGCTATGGACATGTTACGGACGGAGACTGGCAGCTGATCGTCACATCCGGCCTTGCAGGCTGGGGCTATGCCGTGCGGACGGAGCACAGCTCGGAATATGTTATTGTTAACATCGAAAAAGCGGCGTAGGCAAGCGGATGTCCGGCAGGGGAGCGCCGTCTCTATCTCAGACGAAAACGCCGCCGAGCCCGCCTGCCTGCAATGCCCTGTAAAATGACTGCCGACCGCCGCCCCGGCGTAAATCCGGCTTGACTATCTGTGAAAACGTATGTAAAATAGACAAGTCGGCGGTGCCGAAGAGCACAGCCGCGTTTTGCGACAATACCCGGGTGTGGCGCAGTTGGTAGCGCGGGTGGTTTGGGACCATCAGGCCGCAGGTTCGAACCCTGTCACTCGGACCAAAAATCCGCTGAAATCAAACGATTTCAGCGGATTTTTTGCATTCGCGCACCGCCTGTCAGCAATATTTCAGCGCGCAATGTGTTCTTTCGACAGTATAGTAGGGAATCTCTTGCCAAGGCCAGCACCTTGCGTTAAACTGAAAGCAGCAAGAAAAATGGATGTAGCGCTTGCTTTTGATATATTTCGCTCCTTATTTTGGCATGAAAGCTGAAAAGAAAAAGAGGATTTTTGTATGAGAAAAGAAAAATTTGAGATCGATGCCATTCCGGCCCTGCTGTATGGCGAAGCGAGCGACAGACTGTACCTTTTTGTTCACGGCAAACGCGGCTGCAAGGAAGAGGGAGAGAGCTTTGCGGAAATTGTGTGCCCCAAGGGCTGGCAGGTGCTTGCCATCGACCTGCCCGAGCACGGGGAGCGCCAAGGCGCTGCACCCGGTTTTGACCCCTGGCATGTCGTGCCGGAGCTGCGTTCCGTGCGGGAATACGCCCGGCAGCGATGGGAGCATATCGCCCTGCGTGCCACCAGCATCGGTTCATGGTTTTCCATGCAGGCCTTTGCGGGAGAGCCGCTGGAAAGAGCGCTGTTTGTCTCCCCTGTGCTGGATATGGAACAGCTCATTTGCAATATGATGCACTGGACCGGGGTAGACGAGAAGCGGCTGCAAGAAGAGCAGGAGATCACCACTGACTTTGGCGAGACCCTGTCCTGGCGCTACCTTCAATACGTCAGAGAGCATCCCGTCACTGTTTGGAATACAAACACCGCCATCCTCTATGCGGACGGGGACGACCTCACCGACCGCAGCACAGTGGATGCATTCGTCCGCCGCTTCGGCTGCGGGCTGACAGTTATGGAGGGCGGCGAGCATTGGTTCCACACTCCGGAGCAGTTGTCGGTTTTGCAGAAATGGGAGAGAGAACAGACAGAACCGGAAAAAGCGGAAAACACAATAAAAATCACACACGCTACCGCTGCGGATATTGACAGCTGGATGAAGCTGGTGCGACGAATGCGTGATCTTTTCCCCGGGTTGGAAACAGAACTGGCACTGTCAGAGCACAGAAAGACGGCGCTGGAATTCATGGATGCAGGAGGTGCTGTTTGCGCGAAAGAAGGTGCGCAGGTTGTGGGGGCTCTGCTGTTCTCTCCGTCAGAAAATATGCTGTGCTACCTGGCTGTGGATGATCGTTATCAGAGGCGGCACATTGCGCAGGATATGATCCGCTATGCGTTGCCGCTCACTAAACCGGGAAAGGATATCACGGTAACAACATATCGGGAGGATGACCCAAACGGCACCGCCGCCAGAGCATTTTATCAGCATCTGGGGTTTGAACCGGGTGCACTGACAGTGGAGTTTGGAAGCCCGGTACAGGTTTTTGTGCTGAGGCGGCAAAGCTAAGCATGAATGATTCCCTTGATAGGTATATGGAGGAAACTTGATGATTCGTGTAATTTGCAGAGACGAGGCGTTTCTTGCTCAAAAAGCGGAGCCTGCCGCTCTGACTGACCTATTCGTGGCGGAGGATTTATTGGAAACCTTAGCTGCCCATAAGGAATGCTGTGTAGGTATGGCGGCCAACATGATTGGCATTAACAAACGCATCATCGCCTTTGACAACGAGGGTAGCTATATGCTCATGTTTAACCCGGAAATCGTGAAAAAAGCAGAGCCTTACGAGACCGAGGAAGGCTGTCTATCCCTCATAGGTACCCGAAAAACAAAGCGCTGGAAATCCATTAAGGTGCAGTATCAAAATGAGCGCTTTCAGACCCGCTTTAAGACGTTTACTGGCTGGACGGCCCAGATTATTCAGCATGAGATTGACCATTGCGAGGGAATCATTATCTGATGGAGACAGAATTTTAAGAGTGTGGTGAAAAGCAATACGCCTAGACGCGAGTGGAGTTGAAAATCTACCATTGAAAGGGAAAGACGATGGAACTGATTCAGATCACGAAGGAAAATCTCGCGCGGGAGCATATCTGCTGCGCGATTTCCAATGAGAGAGATCCACAGGTGTCGTCCAAAAAGGTGTGGCTGAGCGACCGGCTGGACGACGGCCTCGTCTTTTTGAAAGGCAACGTTCGGGGAAAGTGCTTCATTGAATACCTCCCGGCGGAAAAAGCGTGGGCGCCCATCCGTGCGGACGCTTACATGTACATTGACTGCCTATGGGTGTCGGGACAGTTCAAAGGCCACGGCTACTCCAATCTTCTGCTGGACGAATGCATCCGGGACAGTCGGACAAAGGGCAAAAAGGGGCTTGTGGTTTTGTCATCGCCGAAAAAGATGGGCTTTCTCGCGGACCCCAAATATCTCAAGTACAAGGGCTTTGAGGTGGTGGATCTTGCACCGCCCTATTTTGAACTGCTGGAGCTGTCCTTTGAAGCGGATGTGGAAAAGCCGGCCTTCCGTCCGCAGGTGAAGGAGACAGAGCACCCGGAGATGCCTGCGGGATTTACGCTGTACTACACCAGCCAATGTCTTTTTACGGCAAAGTATGTCCCGCTTCTGGTGCAGACGGCGCAGGCGAGAAACGTGCCGATGCGGCTAATTCACATCGAAACCACGGAACAGGCGCAGAGCGCGCCGTCGCCGTTCACCACCTTTTCGCTTTACTACAACGGCGCTTTTCTGACCCACGAGATCCAGTCGGAGAAGAAATTTGAGAAAATCATGGACAGCCTGCATTTATAAACGTGGAGAGCCACCTGCAAAGTCGGGTGAGGAGACGGGCCTATTCAATATATACGGGGGAAGAATTTGAAGGCGTATCGCCGCCGGAACGGACTATACGCCTTCAATATAAGAACGCTATAAAAGTGGGAGGGTCACTATGGCAATGTGGAACCCGTGGCGGGGCTGCCACAAATACAGCGAGGGCTGTCGGTTTTGCTACATCCACAAGGGGGATGCCCGACGGGGCGTGGACACAAATGTGGTGACGAAAGCGGACAACTTCTATGTGCCCGTTGAGCGGTATAAGCGGGGAGAAAAGAAGGGCGAATACAAGATGAAGAGCGGTGAAACGGTCTATCTCTGCTTTTCTTCGGACTTCCTGCTGCCTGATGCGGACGAATGGCGCGGCGAGTGCTGGCGCATGATGCGGGAGCGGTCGGATCTGCACTTTCTCTTCTTGACCAAGCGTATCGAACGATTTATGGATTGCGTTCCCGACGATTGGGGCGACGGCTATGAGAACGTGACCGTCGGCTGCACCGTGGAAAACCAGGCAGCGGCAGACAGACGACTGCCGCTCTTTGATACGCTCCCCATTGTTCACAAAAACATCATTCTTCAGCCCATGCTGGAGAAGATGAACATCGAGCGGCATCTGAGCGGGGTGGAGCTTGTGGTGGTCGGCGGCGAGTCTGACCGCAGCGCCAGACCGCTGGACTATGCCTGGGTCTTAGATGTGCGGGAGCAGTGCCTACGGCAGAGTGTGAAGTTCGCGTTTCGCCAGTGCGGCAGCAACTTTATAAAGGACGGAGAGCTGTATCAGCTTTCTGTTCGTCAGCTGATGTCACAGGCCAGAAAAGCAAACATTGACACATGATAAAAGAGAAGTACAGGAGGGCGTTAATGCCCCCCAAAGTTAGACAATGTTTTAAATACAAACTGTTACGCAGTGAAAATCCCCCCGATCGTTATTCAGTATCGCATACTGTCTGACGATCGGGGGGCAGTTTATCCGCCGGCTTTGCGGCTCTTATTTTCAACCAGTTTCCGCAGTATTGTCTCATCTGCCGGACAGAAAGCATACTGTGAAATCTCCTCCACGGTGATCCAGCGGATATCGTTGTGTTCTAATTTCTGCGGCGTGCCCTCCAGAATAGCGGCGTTAAACAGCGTCAAGTGCACGGTCAGGTCGGGGTAGGCATGCGTTACATCCATAAACACTTCGCCTGCCGAGATCGTGATGGCCAATTCTTCCCGACACTCGCGGATGAGCGCCTGTTCTTTCGTTTCGCCCGGCTCTACTTTGCCGCCGACAAATTCCCACAAAAGCCCGCGCGCCTTCTGCGCCGGACGCTGGCAGATCATGAATTTGTCCTTGTCCCATATCAGAGCGGCCACTACTTCGATCATTGTTTTACTCCTTTGTGTTTCAAACTGCATCTGCGGCTCGCGAACAGGCGGTCGTCCGCGTCCGCCAGAGCTATCATTCGTTTATGCACTTTCGTAAGTTTCGAGAGAGCGGCAGGCCTGTTCACCATCCATCTGTACATGATGGAATTGGAACGACAGCTTTAGCTCGGTTTTCAGCCAGCGGCGGCGGTACTTGCCCCCAGATGAGGAAGGGGTCGTATGCGGTCCTCTTTTTGGGATCGGAGAAAAAGCACGCTGAAACCATTGATCTCAGCGTGCTTCTCGTTATCAAAGGTTCAATTTCCCGTGCCTGTGCACCGCCGGTTTCGTCAATTCCCGGAACCGGCGGTTTCTTTGCCTATGAGTCAGAACAACTGACCGGGAAGCTTTTTCTTTTCTTTGGGCGGGAACTGAGCGTCAAAGCGCTCCGCCTCCGATTCGTCCGGGAAATAGCCCGCCGGGTCCTGATAAGTGCCGGTGACGCCGTCGAGGAAGCCGGGCTTTAACTCGCAGATCAGGAAATACGGCACATCTGCGTCCCGTGCTTCGGCGGCGTAATGGATGCCTCTGGTGCTGGCGACAACAAAGCCGGACTTCCCGTAGAAGTCGATGTTTCCCTCGATCGCGAGAGCGCCTGCACCGAGCAGCTCCGCCCTGCGCATGGATTCGCGCAGCAGAACGGTTCCGAAGCCCTGCCGCTGATATTCCGGGGCGATGCTGATGGGGCCGAAGGTCATGACGGGAATGCGTC
>JBMNPV010000042.1:0-14422 GCA_050943775.1 Oscillospiraceae bacterium | reverse complement strand
TGCATGGCAGTCAAACGCGTTTTTGCCGGTTACTATAAACGATACGACGGCAAGCGGATCTACGTTGTCCGCGTGGTAAAAGATATCGATACCGGCGAAGCTGTTGTGATCTGCAAGGATGCCAGCTTCATCCGGGAAGGCAATGAGGAATACTACACCATTCGCCTGGAGTCCTTCTGTGAGCAGGTGAATGTGGATGGTATTCTTAGAGATAAATACATCCGTCAGACCCGACGTGAGGTCGAACCGGAAATGATCGGAGAAGTAACAGAGGACGGCTTCCCGGAACCCAAGCGCAAGCCTCCCACTTACATCGATGACGAATATCAGCCTCGCTGCGTCCGGCGCAGCTGCAGCTATTACGAGTACGCAAAGGATATATGTACCAATTACCGGATGGACCTGCGGCGGTACAAGCTGATTCGGGAGCGGAAGCAGTATATCGGTATTGATGGTAAAGCGGAATACCAGGCCATGTGCGAAGATGTGTCCTTTCTGCAGCAGTCCATGAGAACAATCCTGAAGGACTATACTGAGCTGTTTCAGAAGCGGTTTTCCGAAGGGCTCTCTGTCCGTAAAACGGCTGAGGCCATGCACCTGAATCGCGGTGCAGTGGAACGCAGACAGGCAGCTTTTTATGAGGCATTTTCTCTTCTCCTTCGCCAACGGGATGAGGCGGATGGCATTCTGAGAATTGCTCCCAGCGGCCCAGCCATTCCCGTTCAGGATGAGGATGAATAACAGAATACGCTGTTTCTGAAGCACTTGCCGGAACCGGCAGGTGCTTCTTTTTGCCAGCATCGTGACAGAACCGAGACAGTCTGCAATATGATGTCCGTTGAAAAGTGAAGAAGGGCAAAATAGCCTTCTTACAAGAATTGCCGAGTATGACAGAATTGTGACAGAAAGCATTATTCTGTCCGTGGGATAGTGAAAGGCGCTGTCCCCCAGTACAGCGCTCAAATAAACCAAATCGTATTTCAAAATCTGAAAGGAGCTCAAACCATGCTGAACCTGAACCGAAACAACACCCACGTCCGCAGAACGCCCGTCACGACGGATCTGCTGCTGAATCCGCACCTCTCCAACGATGCCAAAGCCGCTGCTGCTATCCTGTACGCCTGCGATGACAGCCAGTGGAGCCTCGCTGAGATGGCCGCGGAACTGCACACGACAGAAGAAAAGCTCTCCGAGATTTACTCAGTTCTGAATGAGTGGGGATATCTCGACATTCACTTTGAGGATGGCATGTCTGTCCTGACGCTGCTGTAAGGAGGATGCGATGCCGGAACGTACACGCCCTATCCGCAAGGAAATCTGTCTGAATGAGACGGAGTGGAACATCATTCTGCAAAAGATGCAGCAGCTCAGGACACGGAACTTCGGGGCATACGCACGGAAGATGCTGATCGACGGCTATATCATTCAGGTGGACTACACCGAGCAGAAAAAGCTGGCTGCAGCTGTCAGCAGAATTGCTGCTAACATCAATCACATCTGCCGACGCATCAATCAGACCGGGCATTTTTATGAAGACGATATAACTGAGCTGAAAGAAAGGGTCGGCGAGGTCTGGGATCTTCTGAAGCAGTACCAGAAGGAGGAACTCTGACTGCTGCAGGGCCCTCCGTCACCGGGTTTTCAGATTGCAGAAATTCTGACGCTCCAGAGTGATCCGTTCTTGGATTTCTGGACAGCGGCTTTCTGAACGCTCTCGGCAGATGAAATTCATTCCCTAACCAATAAGAAAGAATCAACTCTCAAGATAGTCATCCATCAATCCAATCAACAGCAGTCCGGATAGGATGGATGGGATGGAGGCACTGTGAAAGATTTTTGCAAGTTTACCATGGAAAGTCCGGCAGCTTCCTATATGCCTCTTCCCAGATTCCTTTTTCAGGATGAGGCGCTGCGGGACATCACCAATGATGCCAAAGTGCTGTATGCCATGCTCCTGGACCGGGCGAGTATTTCCAAGCAGAACGGTTACGTCGAACCAGACGGAACCATCCGCCTGTATTTCACAGTGGAGCAGGCACAGGAACGGCTGCATCGCAGCAGGCAATGCGTCACAAGGATCTTCCGGGAGCTGGAATACAGCGGCCTCATTATCCGGAAGAAGCAGGGTCTTGGCAGACCGGCGTTGATCACGCTCAATTACCCTGCCGACGCAAAACTCATTGCGAAAGAGGCACAGCCATAAGCCGGGGCGGGATAATGTACAGGCTTCGCCGCATAGATTGAACCAGTCCGCAGAAAGGAGGGACAGACATAGAAGTATTCCTTATCCTGCCCAAGACACAGCAGGGCAAAGAAGAACTGCAGAAAACGCTGGCCCGCTTCCACGCAGAACACGCCCAGAAGATGATCGAAAAAATGCCCTGTCCCACCGAGCAGAAGCTGGAACTGGTGGATGCAGTGGTGAATGGCATCAAAGCGGAGAGGAAAGCTGTAAAAGCATGAATACATAGAGGAACCGCCCACTGCAGTCACAGCTAACTGCGGCGGGCGGTTTTGTTTACCGGAAATACTTCTCCCATGTGGATTTGAACATCCTCACCCGGTTTTCCTCCCAGTTCTTGAGCTTATCCAACGAGACGCCAAGATTTGCAGCATAGGCTTTCTGCGTCAGTTTCTGGGATAAGCGTCTCTTCCGGATCTGCCGTCCCTGATCATGGTACAGAAACAGGTTGTAGTCATCCAGCAAGCTTTCAACAGGGACATCGTACATCCCGGCAATCTTTTGCATATGCTCGATCGGATAGTAGTCCCGGCCATATTCTTCATAACGCATGTAGGTTTTACGATCGATCCCGATCCGGTCCGCGACCTCGCTCTGAAGCAGGGCGTGCCTGTACCGGTACCACCGGAGCTTGTCCGCAATCTGCGTCATTTCCGAGGGGTCTGAAAAGCGAAGATTGAATATCTGGGCATCCAGAAATTTCCTTGGAGCAAGCAGAGGGAAGTGCAGAATGATCAGCGGGGATACTTCTATTTTGTATGATATATTGCGTATCATGACATACCTGTGTCCGCATAGGTGACAGAATACGCTCCATTTTTCGCAACATGATGCGAAGTTTTCGCCTCCAAATTCAATTTGTTCCGTTGTGATAGTATTGCATTTTCAATGCATCGGCTCGCGTAGGTCGCAAGGCGCACGCCCTTATCCGGCTTGTAGGAGCTCACGCCCTTTATCAGTCCGATGGTTCCGATGGAGATGAGGTCTTCGACGTCGGCTGTCGGTGTGTAGTATTTCTTGAAGTGCTATATGAAAAGACAAACGGATCGCGCCGCATCCTCACAGCCCATTGCTGTCCCGTTTTCAGATATACATCAAGGCAGATCTCGCCCTCCGCGCCGCGCTCCACCACCACGCGGTCCAAAATCGAAGCTGCTACGGATGCATGGACGCCTTTTGAAAAGCACAGTTCCTCCTCCAGCGTCCGCCGGACCGTCTCACTGTTGAAAGCCTTCTGCCGGGCACTCTTTTCCTGCGCTTTCAGCGCGGCCATCTGCTTTTGAATCTGCGCGATCTGTCCGTTGAAGCGCTCGTTTCGCTGTATAAACTCCTCCGTTGTCACGGCGCCGGCCATGCTCAGCTCCAGAAGACGGTCTTTTTTCGCCTCCAGTTCTTCAAGCTGTGCTCTCAGCCGTTCAAAGCGAGCACCGTCTGCCGGTCGGGTGCTGTCTTTCAGGCTCTCCATAACGAGAGAAATGATCTCCTTCTGATTTTGGACCACTTCACCGAAAACGGAGGAAAGGACGGCGTTTAACTCGTTCGTGTAGAGATAGGGCAGATCACAGGCTTTTTTTCCCTGCTCCCGGTTGACCCGGCAGCGCCAGTATTCCGTGACGCCGCGCGCCGAGCGAAAACTCTGCCGCTGAAACGTGGCGCCGTCCCTGCCGCAGATGATCTTCCCGCTGTAAGGGTAACGGTTCTGGTAGCCCCCGCCGCAGGTTTTCGCCCGCTGGCTGCGCTGCTGATAGATCGCGTTGGCGCGGTCCCACAATTCTTCCGAAACAATGGCGGGGATATTGGGGTCGGGGTACATCACCCACTCATTCTCATCAAGAAACAAGGTCTTGTGTCTGCGGTAATCGAGGGACTTTGTCTTGTTGCCGCAAAACCAGCCCTTGTATTTGGGATTCGTCAGAATATGTCCGATGGTGACCGTGTTGAACGCGTTTCCGCGCCGGCTCGTGTAGCCGCGCGCGGTCAGCTCCTGCGAGATCTTCCGCAGCCCGTAATCACCCGTCGCATACAGTTCAAAAATGAGCCGGACGGCTTCGGCCTGCTCCGGGATGATCGTCAGCTTGCAGTCCTTTTTATCATACCCCCACATTTGGTCGTTTCCGAGCACATGACCGTTTTTGATGGACTGCTGAAAGCCGAATTTCAGTCGCTCGGAGAGCTTTCGCACCTCGTCCTGCGCGACGCCCGCCATGACCACCAGACGAAATTCGCTGTCCGTGTCGAGCGTGTTCAGATTGTCGTTTTGGAACAGCACGCCCACGCCGTCCTCCAAAAGCTGCTGCGTGTACTGGATGCTGTCGAGCGTGTTGCGGGAAAAGCGGGAAATTTCTTTCGTAACGATAAAATCGAAGCGCCCGTGCTGCGCGTCCGCGATCATGCGCAGAAAGCTCTCGCGCCTGTATGTACTGGTTCCGGAGATACCCTCGTCCACATAGCCGGGCACATAGACCCAGTTCGGGTTCTTCTGAATGAAGTCCGTATAATATTGTATCTGGTTTTCAAGGCTCCCCTGCTGCTCCGTTTTGTCCGTGGAGACACGGGCATAAAAGGTGACGCGCAGGGGCAGGTCAAAAACCGACCGGCCCATGCGCATCTCTTCGCGGATCTTCCGAATGTCCATACGATTCTTTCATCCCTCCGCCTTGTCGTTTTCAGGTCCGACATCGCTTTGAAAGCGTCTGCTGTCAAAAACACGGGAATTGCAGGCGGCGATGTACTCCTCCTGCGTAATGACTTCCCGCTCCCGCAGGCGTTTGAGCAGAGCAAGTGCAATGTCCCGGTCAAGCTCCGTCATCTGCAATCCCTCCTTTTTTGAAAGGTATGCAGAAGTCATCCGCGCTTATGCAAGATCGCACCCGACCCTATACATCTAGTAAATAACGGCACATTCTCGTCTTTTCAAAAAAGGAGGCAAGCCCGGAAACGCTGGGCATGAAAACTGCCGCTTTCCTTATTCCGTACGCTCATGCACGCTCGCTTTTCGGCGCTTTGAAGCTTGCGCCGCTTCGGGGAGGATGCTACAATAAACGAGTCAATTCAAACAGAAAGAAAGTGCTTTACTATGATCGACGTCGCTCAAATCTGCGAAATTCTCATGCTCTGTATCTTCGGAGCGTCCTGGCCGTTTAACATCGCAAAATCCATCCGCTCCCGCACCGCCAAGGGGAAAAGCGTCATGTTTGAAATTCTGGTCGTCATTGGCTACGGCTTTGGACTTTACAGCAAAATCTGGACCTGGCAGCAAGGCGGCGTCCTCGCCTACTCCACATGGTTCTATGTTGCCGATATTGCAATGGTCTGTATCGACATCGCGCTGTATTTTCGGAACACAAAGCTCGACCGTGTGCGCGACACGAAAACAGTATAGGGAAAAGCGGCAGAGCGGGAAAACGTTCTGCCGCTTTTTCCGCTTTCCGTCGTTCCGCGCGTTTTCAGAAAATTCACATTTTCCGTATTGACATCGAATTCTGTCGTGCTAAACTATTTCACAGTGTGAACTAGTTAGGAGGCGCACAATGGATTATCATGCGTTGGCAGTTGAACTGTTCGACATCATTACACTCATGCAGCGGAGACATCTGGAACGGCAGATCAGTGCACTCACGGAAGGCGAAATGGCGACCCTCGGTTATCTTGACCGTTCGGGCGACGGCCGCACGATCAGCGAGCTCAGTCAGGCACTGACGATTGGTGCGCCGCGCGTCACGGCCATCGTCAACAGTCTCGTCAAAAAGGGATTTGTGACGAAGCGCTTCGGAACGCGCGACCGGCGCGAGATCTACGTCGACATCACGCCGGAGGGCCGCAGTTACGGGCGGGAGCGCTACGAAGCAACGATATCGCGCTTGCAACAAACGCTGGAGGGTCTCGGTGAAGACGATGCCACGGAATATGTGCGGCTTCTCAAACGCGTCGCGGAGATCCGCTCCAAAAGCGGCGACGATGCCTGCTGCTGAATCGTTTTTTCTTTTCCGGGAATGCTTCACCCCATGAAATAAAAATGAAAGGCGGAATTTTGTAGAATATGCTGAAAATCTTGAAATATATGCGCAAAAAAGACTGGTGGCTGGTGGCGGTCAGCGTCATCTTCATCGTTTCGCAGGTCTGGCTGGACCTTCGTCTGCCGGACTACATGGCCGACATCACGCGGCTCGTCGAAACACCGGGCAGCCAGATGGCGGACATCCTCACGGCCGGCGGAAAAATGCTGCTGTGCGCACTCGGCTCTCTCGCCTCATCCATCCTCGTTGCGTGTTTTGCCGCGCGCGTCGCGGCCGATTTCGGTGCGCAGCTGCGTGAAAAGCAGTTTGACCGCGTGGAAGCCTTCTCCATGGCGGAGATCGGCGGCTTTTCAACCGCAAGTCTGATCACCCGTTCGACGAACGACGTCACACAGGTGCAGATGATCGTGGCCATGGGTCTGCAGGTCTTCATCAAAGCGCCGATCACGGCAGTCTGGGCCATCACAAAGATCGCCGGCAAGGGCGTTGAATGGACCGCGGCGACCGGCGTCGCCGTGCTTGTCCTCATCGGGATGATCTCAATCATCGTGACCTATGCGGTTCCGAAGTTCCGCCGCATTCAAGGGCTGACCGACAATCTCAACCGTGTCACACGCGAGAATCTCACCGGTCTGCGCGTCGTACGCGCGTACAATGCCGAACACTATCAGGAAGCCAAATTTGAAAAAGCCAACGTGGAACTCACCGAAAACAATCTCTATGCTTTCCGCGTCATGGCCATCATGCAGCCCGGCATGCAGATGATCTCGAACGGTCTGGCGCTCGCAATCTACTGGATCGGCGCCTATCTCATCAACAGCGCCGGCATGATGGACAAAATGACCCTGTTCTCAAACATGGTAGTCTTTATGAACTACGCCATGCAGGTCGTCATGTCCTTTATGATGCTGAGCATCATCTTTCTGATGCTGCCGCGCGCCTCCGTCGCGGCAAAGCGTATCACGGAGGTCATTGAAACGGAGCCGACCATCCTCGACGGCACAAAGACCGCCTCCCCCGCCGGACTGCGCGGCGAGATCGAGTTCAGAAATGTCAGCTTCAGATACCCGGGCGCCGCGGACTCCGTGCTTGAAAACGTCAGCTTCACGGCGCATGAGGGCGAGACCGTCGCCTTTATCGGTTCAACCGGCAGCGGCAAATCGACCCTTATCAATCTCGTTCCGCGTTTCTATGACGCGACCGAAGGGCAGGTCCTCGTTGACGGCGTGGATGTCCGCGAATACACGCAGCACGCGCTGCACAGCAAGTTCGGCTATGTTCCGCAGACGGCGGTCCTCTTTGCGGGCAGCGTGCGCTCAAATGTCGCCTATGGTGAAACCGACGCCGCGGCGCCGACGGACGACGATATCCGCAGAGCGATCGCCACGGCCCAGGCAAGTGATTTTGTAGACAATCTCCCCGACGGATATGACGGAGCTGTCGCACAGGGCGGAGCAAACTTCTCCGGCGGTCAAAAGCAGCGTCTCTCCATCGCCCGCGCGATCTGCCGCAAACCGGAGATCTATATCTTTGACGACTCGTTCTCCGCACTCGACTACAAAACGGACAGCACCCTGCGCGCGGCGCTCAAGCAGGACGGTCGGAAGGTCACGACCCTCATCGTCGCGCAGCGTATCGGCACAGTGCTCGACGCCGACCGCATCGTCGTTTTGGACGAGGGCAGAGTCGTCGGCATCGGCACGCATCAAGAGCTCATGCAGAGCTGTCCGGTCTATCAGGAGATCGCGCTCTCTCAGCTTTCAAAGGAGGAACTTGCGTAATGGCAAAAGACGAATATACCATCGGTCAGGAAAAGCCGCAGCGGCCGCGGCCGCACGGTCCGGGCGCTGTCAGCGCGGTTGAAAAGCCTACCGACTTCAAGGGCACCTGGGCAAAACTCATTGCCTACTGTTCCTCGCAGAAACTCGCGTTCCTCGTGGCGCTCGTCTGTGCCGCGCTCGGCTCGATTCTCACGCTCATGGGCCCGAGCCGCCTGAGCAAGATCACGAATCTCATCACCGACGGTTTTATGACCGGCATCGACCTTGACGCCGTCGTCAAGATCGCGGTGTCGCTCGTCGTCATCTACAGCGTGAGCGCGGTCGCGACCTTCACGCAGGGCTATATCATGGCGACAGCCACACAGAAAATCGTGAAAAGCATGCGCACGGACGTTTCCAAAAAAATCAACCGCGTTCCGGTCTGGTTTTACAATAAACACTCCTTCGGTGATGTTTTGAGTCTCGTCACAAACGACGTTGACACGATCGGGCAGACGCTCAACCAGAGCATCGGCATGCTCGTTTCGAGCGTGACGCTCTTTGTCGGCTCGCTCATCATGATGCTTGTGACAAACGGGACCATGGCGCTCGCCGCCATTCTGGCGTCTCTGCTCGGTTTCATGCTGATGATGCTCATTATGTCCCGCTCGCAGAAATACTTCTCCATCCAGCAGCGCAACCTCGGCGCGATGGACGGTCACATCGAAGAGATCTACGCAGGCCACAACGTCGTCAAAGCCTACAACGGCGAGCGCGCGGCAAAGGAGACCTTCGACGAAATCAACGGCAAGCTCTGTGACAGCGCGTTCAAGTCGCAGTTCCTCTCGGGTCTAATGATGCCGCTGATGATCTTTGTCGGCAGTCTCGGTTATGTCTCCGTCTGCGTCACGGGCGCGTCCCTCGCGCTCATCGGAAAAATTCCTTTCGGTGACATCGTCGCGTTCATGGTCTATGTCCGCCTCTTCACCCAGCCGCTCTCCCAGATGGCGCAGGCCTTCACGAATATGCAGTCCGCCGCCGCCGCGAGTGAACGTGTCTTTGCCTTCCTCGAAGCCGAGGAGATGGCCGACGAGAGCGAAAAGACAAAGCGTCTGGAGAACATCCGCGGAGAGGTGGATTTCAGTCATGTTCGTTTCGGCTATGAGGACACGGATGTGACCGTTATCCACGACTTCTCGGCGCAGGCAAAGCCCGGCCAGAAAATCGCGATCGTCGGACCAACAGGCGCGGGTAAGACGACGATGGTAAATCTTCTCATGCGATTCCACGAATTGCAGGGCGGCGAGATCCGCATCGACGGCATTCCGACGACCGAAGTCCCGCGCGGAAATGTCCACGACCAGTTTTGCATGGTCTTGCAGGACACATGGCTCTTTGAGGGGACGATCCGCGAGAACGTCGTCTACTGCAAGGAGGACGTCACGGATGAGGAGGTCGAACGCGCCTGCCGCGCCGTCGGCATCCACCACTTCATTAAAACGCTCCCACAGGGCTATGACACCGTGCTGACCGGCGAAATGAGTCTGTCTGCCGGTCAGCGCCAGCAGCTCACCATCGCCCGCGCGATGGTAAGAAACGCGCCGATGCTCATTCTCGACGAGGCGACAAGCTCCGTCGACACGCGCACCGAGCTGCAGATCCAGAAAGCGATGGACCAGCTCATGGAAGGCCGCACCTCCTTCGTCATCGCGCACCGGCTCTCAACGATCAAAAACGCCGACCTCATTCTGGTTATGAATAACGGCGACATCGTAGAAAGCGGCACGCACGACGAGCTGCTTGCCAAAGGCGGCGCCTATGCCGAGCTCTATAACAGCCAGTTCGACGAAGCGGGCTGAAAACGAAAAAGCGGAGACCGCTGTGCGGTCTCCGCTTTTTCATCCGATTTCGCGCTGCGGCGCGCAAAAAGCAAGGACTATTTCGACAAATCGAACACCATGACATTCTGGCCGTTTTTGAAAGCATAGTCGTGACCTGTGTTCAAAAGCATACACTTGGCCGTTTTGCCCGTATGCTTCGTAAAGTCATTGTCCCAGCTCCGACCGCCGTCCTCCGAATAGACGCCGGTCGACACAGCGATGATCGAAGGCTTTTCCTGCTCCGCGAGGAAGGTGGTGATGTCGTTTACCGCCTGTGAGCTGCGCTTCGTAAAAAACTCGTTGTCCGGCGGTGTGATCAGATTGATCCCTTTGACGGAGGAGATGAACAAAAGCTTTTTGGATTGTGCCCGCGTTTCCGGCGCCCTGCGGAAGAAATCCGCCGCAAGGGTCACGCAGTTGATCATGTCGCCCAGTGCGCCGAGACTGCGGTCATAGCGCTGCATGACGAGCTCCGCGTTCGTGCGGTCCGAAAGGAACCACGAATCGGCGGCGGCAACCATCGCCTCCGCATGCATATCCGGGTAGCTTGCGCGCAGTTTGTAGGCGCGCAGAGGAAAATCCTGTGCGGAAAGCTTCCCCTGCGTCACCAGAGCGTCGATCCGAAAAAGGCTCGAGGAGAGGAACTCTTTTGTAAATTTCGGTTTTTTGTCGTTATTCATAAAGGTTTTCCGCCTTTCTGTCTTTACTCACTCTCCTCCCAAAAAGAGAGGAAAACGGCAGACCGATCCGCACCGCTGCCGCTCTATATTATAGTCGCCGCTCTCTCCCCTGTCAAGAAACGCGCCATTTTGACACAGCCGCGTGCCGCCGAAGTCGTATTCACCGGGAGCGGGTCCAGACGTTCGAGTGCGAATGTGTGAAAAGCCGTCATTTTTGGAAACTTGTGCATTGACCCTCCAAATTTTGAGAGCTATATTGGACTTCGACAAGAGAGCGGCCATCCGCCGCGAACGGACGCGCGGCAGCGTGCGTCTCGTTGTACGCGGCACGGTCAAAAATTGGAGGGTCATACGAAAAATGAAAAACCACAAGTTAAAAAAGTACATTTCTCTGATCCTCGCGTTCGCCATGCTGTTCTCTCTGCCGAGCTTCGCTGACGCAGAGGAAACGGCTGCTGCCCCCGCTGCGTCGGATGCAACCGTCGCTTCGGCGGACGGCGATGCGGCGGCTCCCGCCATCGCCGAGGACACACCGGAAACCGAAGAAACGCCGGTCCAGCCTTCCGTGGAGGCAGACCCAAACGAAGCTGTGACTGACCTCCAAGCCCAGCTTTACGCAAACAAAGGCAACGAGTACCCGATCGTACTGGTTCACGGCCTCTTCGGCTGGGGTAACACTGAGGTCGCCCACCTCAACTACTGGGGCGGCACCGACTCCCTGCAGAAAATGCTCAACAGAGCCGGCTATACCGTCTACACCCCGACCATCGGTCCGGTCGCAAGCAACTGGGACCGTGCATGTGAGCTCTATGCCTACCTTGTCGGCGGTACGGTCGACTACGGCGCGGCACATTCGGCCAAGAACGGCCATGCGCGCTACGGCCGCAGCTTTCCCGGCGTCCTTCCACAGCTCAACGACCCGGACAGCACACTGAAAATTCACCTCGTCGGCCACAGC
This sequence comes from Oscillospiraceae bacterium, assembly GCA_050943775.1. GTDB lineage: Bacteria > Bacillota > Clostridia > Oscillospirales > Oscillospiraceae > UBA2658. Next base: position 2,886 of record JBMNPV010000042.1, on the reverse strand, counting down.
ATGGGCGGCGAAACCATCCGTATGCTCGCACAGATCCTCGAAAACGGCGACCCTGATGAAATCACCGCCACTACCGACGGCAGCATCTCTCCGCTGTTTGCCGGCACTTCCCGCCACTGGATCGAAAGCATCACGACCCTCTGCACTCCGCACGATGGCAGCCAATATGACACCAAGAAAGAGAAAATCGAGCCGCTGGTCCATCAGTTTGTCGGCGCACTCGCAGCCGCTACCGGCGCGAACATCAACGAGGAGAACCTTGGCCTCGACTTCAAGCTTGACCAATGGGGTCTGGAGCGTCAGCCCGGCGAGAACTACGAGAGCTATTTCACGCGCGTCATGTCCAGCAACATCTGGACGAAGCACATCACCGATCTGAGCATCTACGACCTCGACACGGACGGTGCGGCCGTCCTCAACGACTACGCCAAAGCCCAAAGCGATATCTATTACTTCTCCGTCGCGTGTTCGGATACATACGCCTCCCCGATCTTCCCGCACTACCATAAGCCTTATCCGAACATGAACCCGATGATGGTCAAGTCCTCCACCTACATGGGCAAATTCGTAAATTACGCCTACGGCCATATCAACATCACCCCGGATTGGTGGGAAAACGACGGCATTGTCTCTGTCCACTCTGCCATCTATCCCGATTCCGTATTCACCACGGTGCCGGACGCTGTCAACAAGAGCTACGGCACCGCAGCCGACGGCACAATGGTCTTCAAGGACGGCACGCAAAAAGGCGTTTGGAACTACATCGAAAAGATCCCCTACACCGATCACATCAACATGGTCGGTCAGAAGCAGAACAAAGCAAAGCTTCAAGGCAAATTCTATGAGCTCGCCGCGATGCTTGGCAGCATCCCCGCGTAAGCATCCATTCATACTCCTTTTCATCTCAAGCTGCACACACCGAAGCGGGGGCACGCGATCGCGTGCCCCCGCAAACTCTCAAAGGGAGGGCTTAAAGCCCTCCCTTTGATTATAGAGCGTTTGGAAAGCTGAATAGTCCTCTTTCTTAATCCGCCGCGGCTGCTCTGGCCGAAAAGAAAAGCTTTTTGCCGATCAGCACAAGGACCAGCACCGCCACCGAGGTCAGTGCCGTGAAGCCGCCGGGCGCAACGTTCAGATAATAGGAGCACACAAGGCCCGAGAGAATATCGACCACGCTGAAGAGGATCGACCAAAACAGCGTCCGCTTAAAGCCCTGTTCGAGCTGCAGGGCGGTGGCGACCGGCAGCGCGATCATCGAGGAGATGACCAGAACGCCGACGATGCGGATGGACACGGAAATGGCGGAGGCGACCAGAATCGAAAAGACGTAGTTGATGAGCGGCACTTTCACGCCCGCAACGCGCGCTGCCTCCTCATCGTAAGCGATATAGACAAGCTGATCGTAAAGGCAGCTGAGCGTCACCACCGATATGGCGCTGAGGATGATGACCATGAGCATATCAAAGCGCGAGACCGTCAGAACGCTGCCAAAGAGGAAGGAGTCGGCGTTCGCGTCGAGCTTGCCGGAGCTGATGATTGTGATGGCGGTGCCGACGCTCAGCGCAAGGACGATGGACAAAATGAGGTCTGTGTACTTTGCAAAGTAGCGCCGTAGAAATTCGATGAGTGCACCGCAGACCGATGTGAACAAAAACGCGCCAAGCACCGGGTTCTGCCCGCAGAGCAGGCCGATGGTCACACCGGCGAGGGAGGAGTGGGCAAGCGTGTCCCCAATCATCGAATAGCGCCGCAGAACGAGGAATACGCCGATACAGGGGCAAAGCACGGCGATAAAAAGGGAAACAACAAAAGCGTTTTGCATAAAGCCGTATTCAAGCATGGTCGTCGCCCTCCCCCAGATATTCGCGCGCGAACTGCTCCGTCGTGCATTCGTGGCCGCGGCCGTTTTCGAGGTGATAGATCAGCGTGGAATTCCGGACCGCCGCATCGAGATTGTGCTCGACCGAGACGATCGTGATGCCGCGTTCGGCATTGAGCTTTTTGACAAGAGCATAGATCTCGCGCTGATTTTCCGCGTCGACGCCGGTGGACGGCTCGTCGAGAATAATGAGCTGCGGATCGCCCATGAGCGCACGGGCAATGAGCGCCCGCTGGCTCTGCCCGCCGGATAGACTTCCCATGAGCGCGTCCGCCTTGTCCGGCAGACCGACCTGCAAAAGGCTCTGTTCGATCACGGACTTGTCCCGGATCTTGAGGATCTTGCGGTAGGAGTTGAGCATCTCGGAAACCGTGATCGGAAAACCTGTGTTGCGGTCCCCGGTGCGCTGCGGAACATAGCCCACACGGGCCGCGTCCTTCATCACGCTGCCGCGCGTCGGTTTTAAAAAGCCCAAAATCAGCTTCATAAGCGTCGTCTTGCCGGAGCCGTTTTCCCCGACGACGGAGACATACTCTCCGTTTTTGATCGAAAAGTTCACGCCGTCGAGCACAAAGGGTGGCGCGCCGGTGTAAGAGAAGGAGAGGTTTTCTGCTGTTATCATATTTGTCCGCCTTTACTGCTGAAAGAATCCGAATATAATATTATACACGCAAACCTTCCTTTTTTGCAAGAGAAACGATAGGGGGCGGTCCATTCGGCCGCCCCTTGTCGTTTCATTTTTCAGTTTCACCGACTACATTCCGAGATATTCCTGCTGTTCCAAGCTCAGCGCATCGATCGACTTGCCGAGTGTTTCGAGCTTGCGGCGGGCCACGGCGAGGTCTGTCTCACGCGGGACCGGGTATACGCCCGGCGAGAGCTCGCTGCGGTTGTCCGCGAGGAAACGGGCGCTAAGCGCCTGAATGGCAAAGCTCATGTCCATGATCTCCGCCGGGTGCCCGTCGCCGGAGGCGAGATTGACGAGGCGGCCTTCGGCGAGAACGAAA
>JBMNPV010000041.1:0-14692 GCA_050943775.1 Oscillospiraceae bacterium | reverse complement strand
GAACTGCCCCAAGAACAGAAAAAATCGGCATAGCCGGATTTCTCCAAACTATGCCGATATTTTTCCAAGGAATAAAATCCCTTAGTGAGCCACCCTTTTGCGTCCGTCTTTTTTATTTAAGTAGCTGTTCGATTAGGCAGCCGGGGAAGCGCTGGCATCAGCAGGAGCTTCGGACTCAGCAGCTTCGGTCTCGGGAGCTTCGGATTCGGTAGCTTCGGTGGAAGTTTCAGCCTCAGGAGCTTCGGAAACTTCGGTGCTCTCGGTAGCCGGAGCGGTGCTGGGCTCGGCCTTGTCGCCGCAGCCTGCGAAAGCAAAGATCAGCATCATAGAAGCAAGAATGACAGCAAAAGTCTTTTTCATTGTGTTTATTCCTCCAAAAAGATTGTTTTGGTCTTGGGCATTTTTACATGTCCCTCAAGACATGATGCATACTATCACCGAACGCACGAGATGTCAATAGATTTGGTAGCTGATTTAACAATTATTTAATAATTGATTCATACATATAAAATATCTGAGCGGGTCCGACAATTGTTATGCAAAATGCCGGTTCTATTTGCAAACAGGCAGGGAACAAAAGCGGCGATCCGGCGTCACTTGAGACTCTGCGCGTAAGCGGTGTATTTTTCGATCCGGGCGGTGCAGATGTCTTTGGTTTCACCGCGCACGAGAAGATAGATCTTGATCTTCGGTTCAGTCCCGGAGGGACGAACGATGAAGGCGGTGTCGTCCTCAAGCTCAAAATAGAGAACATTGGAGCCGGAGATCTCGGTCTTATCGACAGCGCCGAGTCCGGGGACAATGATCTTCCCGGTCTCGTAATCGCGTTCGCGCAGGACCTTCACGCCGCAGATCTCTTTGGGTGGCGTTTCGCGCAGCCGGGTCATCAGCGCTTGCATCCGGGCGATGCCGTCGATGCCGGGCATGACAAGATTGAGCGTCTTTTCGACATACCAGCCGTATTTTTCATAGAGCGCATCGAGCGCCTGCAGGAGCGTTTTGCCCTGCGCCGCATACCACGCGGCCATTTCACAGACCATCATGGAGGCTGTGACAGCGTCCTTGTCGCGGACATAAGAACCCATCATGTAGCCGTAGCTCTCCTCATAGGCGAGAAGGTACTGATAGCTGCCGTCTTTTTCATATTCAGCGACCTTCTCCGCCATGAATTTGAAGCCCGTAAAAGTATCGTCCATATGGACGCCGTTGCGCTCAGCAACGGTGCGGGCCATCTCAGTCGTGACGATCGTTTTGATGGCGGCGGCATTTTCGGGCAGTGTGCCGGTGCGCTTTTTTGCCGAGATGATATAGTCGAGTAGAAGCACGCCCATCTGGTTGCCGGAGATGGTGACATAGTCCCCCGCGTCGTTTCGCACCATGACGCCGATGCGGTCCGAGTCCGGGTCGGTGCCGATGATGAGGTCACAGTTTTCCTTTTTTGCGAGGTCAACGGCGAGATAGAAGCCCGCCGGCTCCTCGGGGTTCGGGCTCTTGACGGTCGGGAAGCTGCCGTCAATGACCATCTGCTCCGGGACCGGGATGATGTGCTTCATACCGGTGCGGTGCAGAACTTCGGGTACGAGTTTGTAGCCCGCGCCGTGGAAGGGCGTGTAGACGATTTTAAAGGTATCGGCCACAGCGGGCACGGCGTCTTTGTCGATCGCCTGCGAGAGGACGTTCTGGATAAAGACTTCGTCGGTCTCCGCGCCGATGAAGCGGATGAGCCCCTCCGAAACGGCCTTGTCAAAGTCCATGGATTTGATGCCGTTAAAGATGTCGATCTGCTCCATGCCCTTTGCGACGGTGGCGGCGTGTGCGGGCGGAAGCTGCGCGCCGTCCGACCAGTAGACCTTGTAGCCGTTGTATTCGCGGGGGTTGTGGGAGGCGGTGACGTTGATGCCGGCGATCGCCCCGTAATGGCGGATGGCGAAAGAGAGCTCCGGCGTCGGACGCAGAGCGTCAAAGATGCGCACGGGAATATTATTGGCGGCCATCACGCAGGCTGCGGCATGGGCGAAAGCCTTGCTGTTATCGCGGCAGTCAAAGCAGATGATGACGCCTTTTTGCATGGCGTCGTTCCCCTCGGCACGGATAACAGCGGCGAAAGCCTGCGTTGCGTGCATAATGACATGAATATTCATGCGGTTGAGACCGACACCCATGATGCCGCGCAGACCCGCCGTGCCGAATTGCAGCGGCGCGAAGAAGCGGCTTTTGATCTCGTCCTCGTCGTCCCGGATGGCATCGAGCTCTTTCCACTCGCTCTCCGTGAGCGCGGGACTGTCCAGCCAATGCTGATATTCCTGCATATAGTCTGTCATGTCTGTTCCTCCGTTAAAAGAACTTTTGCATCTTCGAGCAGGGGTGCAGGAACATAAATGTCCGTACCGTCGCTGCTCATACCGAATAAAACCTTGTCAAAGCTGCCGTTTGTCGGATACTGCTTCACCGCGGGCACGCCATAAGATTGCAGGCGGTTGATAAGTAGCTGGTCCTGTAGGTCCACACAGGAGCAGTGCGTCAGAAAGGCGGGAGCTTCCGGCTCCCCGTTTTCGTCCTTCGGCCAATGCTCCCAGAGCGTGCCCGGCAAATCGCGGCTCCAGACGGGCCGCAGCTCGGACGCCGTTTTCGGACGACGTCTGCTGTGCTTGAAGAGAAACATGTTGAACTCCTTTTGCGGCAGATGCCGCTGTCATTTGTGGTACTTGCTTCCTTCAGATATCATTATACCCCTGTAAATCTGTTCTGCAAGCATGACGCGCGCCAAATGATGCGGAAAAGTCATTTTTGACATAGAAAGCCGCGCTTCACAGCGGTTCTTCAGCTCTGCGTCCAGACCAAAGGAGGAGCCGACGAGAAAGCAGATGTGCGAGCGGCCCGTATTCGCGCATTTTTGCAGCAGGGCGGAAAAGTCCTCGCTCGAAAGCTCCCTGCCCTCGATGCACATGGCGATGGTGTAGGCGCCGGCGGGAATGTGCTTTTGGATGTTCTGCGCCTCTTTTGCAAGACCGGCCGCGATCTCGGCGGGGGAGGGCTCCGGCGGCAGACGCTCCTCAGGTAGCTCTGTGAGCTGAAACCGGCAATAGGGCCGCAGGCGCTTTTCGTATTCTTCGAAAGCCGCGATGTAGTGCGTTTCGCGGAGACGGCCGACGCAGATGATCGTGATGCTCAGCATGGGGTGCCCGCCTTTACTTCGATATGTAGGATCTCCTTTTCCGGTGCAACGGCAAGCGACACATCGCCGGCGAGATCTGCGCCGGCATTTTTGAGTGCCTGCGACGTGCAGCTTTGCGCAAGCGGCGGGAGATTGTTCTGCCGGCTCAGGTGGCCCAGAATGAGCTGCCGGGTGCCGCTTTTTCCGAGCGTCACGGCAAGAGCGGCGGCGTCGTCGTTTGAAAGGTGACCGCTGTCCGACAGGATGCGGCGCTTGAGCGGCACGGGATACGGCCCTGTGCGCAGCATTTCAAGGTCATGGTTTGACTCGATCACGGCCGCGTCCACGCCGCGCATGGCTTCCAGCACTTCGTCCGTTACATGGCCGAGGTCCGTGCACATTCCAAAGAGAGCACCGCCCGCCTCGATGCGGTAGCCGACGCTCTCGGGCGTGTCGTGCGGCGTGCGGAAAGGCGTCACGCCGAAATCTGCGAGCGCATATTCCTCGCCGGGGACGAGAACGGTCAGATAATCGTCGACCCCCGCAATGGACCAAGTCAGATGATTGGCCACGGTACGGGGGGCAAAGATCGGCACGTCGTAGTGCTTTATGAAGGTGTTCAGACCAGCAATGTGGTCTGAATGTTCATGTGTGATGAGGATGCCGGAGAGCTGCTCCGGCACAAGGGAGAGCTGCGCGAGCGCAGTGACGATGCGCTTGGTGGAGATCCCGGCGTCGATCAGGAGAGCGGCGCTCCCGCTGCGCACAAGGGTGCAGTTGCCGGAGGAGCCGCTGGCAAGGGTATAGACCTGCATGGTTTCCGTCCTTAGTGTATATAGTATTGTGGGGGAGCGGGACTTGCTCAGACGATGGCGGCGGAATAGTCGTCCGGCTCCGAAACGCAGGTGATGTCTGCGCCGAGACTGCGGAGTTTGCCGACAAGGTCCTGATAGCCGCGCTCGATATAGACGATGTCCTCAACAACGGTTTCGCCTCTTGCGGCGAGACCCGCGATGACAACGGCCGCGCCCGCGCGCAGATCGCAGGCCGCCACCGGCGCACCGGTGAGATAGGGGACGCCCTCGATGACGGCGGTCTTGCCGTCCACCTGTACCTCCGCACCCATTTTTTTGAGTTCGGACATATACTTGTAGCGGTTGTCCCAAACGCCTTCCGTCACAACGCTCGTCCCCTCCGCAAGGCAGAGAACGGTGCTGATCTGCGGCTGCATATCGGTTGGAAAACCGGGATAGGGCTGGGTCTTGACGTTCGTGCGCAAAAGGGCTCCCGTGCGGCGGACGGTGACGGAGTCCTCGCCATCAATGACCTCGACCCCCATCTCGCGAAGCTTGGCGGAGATGCAGTCCAGGTGCTTGGGAATAACGTTTTTGACCGTGACCTCCCCGCCGGTGGCCGCACAGGCTGCCATATAGGTGCCGGCTTCGATCTGATCGGGAATAATGCTGTAAGAGCCGCCGTGGAGCTTTTCCACGCCGTAGATCTTGATGGTGTCGGTGCCCGCGCCGCGGATGTCCGCACCCATGGAATTCAGAAAGTTTGCAAGGTCGACAATGTGCGGTTCACGCGCTGCATTTTCGATGACGGTCTTGCCCTGCGCCCGTGTGGCGGCAAGCATGATGTTCATGGTCGCGCCGACGGATACCTTGTCGAGGTAAATTTTCGCGCCGGTGAGGATACCGTCCGGCGCCTCCGCATAGACAAAACCGCCCTTGACGGTGACCTGTGCGCCGAGCGCCGACATACCCTTGATGTGCTGGTCGATGGGACGCACGCCAAAATTGCAGCCGCCGGGCATGGTGGTTTTGGCCGAGCCGAAGCGGCCGAGCATCGCGCCGATGAGGTAATAGGAGGCGCGGATCTTGCGCATGAGGTCAAAGGGAGCACCGTCCCTGCGAACACTCGTGCAGTCGATCTCAACGGTAGACTGGTTGATGGAACGCACTTTCGCGCCCATTTCGCTGAGGATCGTGAGGAGCATATCGGTGTCGCTGATCTGCGGGATATTTTCGATTCGGCAGACGCCTTCCACCATCAAAGCGGCGGGAATAATGGCGACAGCGGCATTTTTCGCGCCGCTGATCTCGACATCTCCGTAGAGCGGATTGCCGCCGTGTATGACATATTTGTCCAAAAGAACACCTTCCCAAAACTGAAGAAATATCGGAAACGGCTGCAAGCTGCAAGGCCGCGCAAAGTGTATAGGTAGTTTGCCCCAAGCAGAGGGAATTAGCAGCCGACGGGCAGAATTTCGATGCGCCGTCCGCGGGAGAACGAGACGAAAAAGACGTCTCGGCTGCGCGAAAAAATATCGTTTTGGCTGTGCAAAAGCCGCCGGTGCATATCACTGATCACTAGGTAAAAAATTATAACACATCGGTTACAATAATTCAACAAAAAATAGTCGGCGGTTCAAGCGGCTGTTTCCAGCGACTCGGATTTTCCCGTCTCGGCGTCAATATAATAGGCGCGCGAATCGGTCCGCACGCACCAGACGGGGCGAAGCGAACACTCTCCGGAAACGGAAGAAACGAGAAAATAGCCGATATCGAGCCCTCTTATTTCTGTGCAGACGTCGCCGGTACTGCGCACAGACTGCAGGAAATTCATCAGAACGGTGACGCTGTCCGGACAGTCTTCGAGCGCTGCGGAGGCGCTTTGCTTGTCGAACAGGCGCGTTCCTGTGATAAGGCGGAGCCGATCCGAACTGAAATAGAAGGCCATGCGCGCATTGTAGACGGGGTGATCGTCCCACGCGCAGCAGAGCGTAACGGTCACTTCGCTGCCGCTTGTTTGGACCGCCTCGTCGCTGGCGCGCAGGCCGAGCTTTTTCAAAAGCTCGTGCACCGTCGCAGCGGCGTCCTTGCCGCTGTCGATACCGCTGCCGCTGAACAAAACGGTGAACTCGCCCGTTCCGCGGAATTTGGCCTCGCCCACATCGCTCTTATAGGAGTAGACATTGCCGCCGAGATCGTTCATTTCCGCGGTGCCGATCAGGTTCGAGACAAGCGCCTGCTCGCGTTCGGCATCGCGGCGGAGCGTAAACTGCGGCGGAATGCTCTGGCTGAGGTCAACATCCTCTGAAAGGCGGATACCGTTTTGCGAGAGCACGGCGATGAGCGCCTGCTTGCGGTCGGCGGCGGCAAGACGCGCCTGCCGCACATTCGTCAGAACAATTGCGAGCAGAAAAAGGTTGACAAGCACAAGCAGGAGAATGATAAAATTTTTGACCTTTGCTTTGTCCATGGCGCTCCTTCAGCGGACGATCCAGGAAGCGGCAACGCCGTCGCCCCGGTCGTCATAGGTGAGCAGCGGCTCTCCGCCGCCGGTTTTTGCGATGGCAACTGCCTGTTTTTCCGGCAGAGCCGTAATCGTGTCGCCCGTGTAGACATATTTGCGGAAGTATAGTTCGGCGCGAACAATGGTGTCGCCGCTGACTTTAAAGGTTGCGGCCGGAGCGCCGTCCGGAAGCGTCACGGGAACACCGGCAACGGCATAGCCGAATTCCACGTTCACGCTGCCGCCTGTCGCGTCTGTTTCACAGGAGCGCAGAACAAGCTCCGCAATGCCTGCGCTGCTTCCGATAGAAGCGTTGCAGATGCCGGCGCAGGCGGAAACGATCTGAGCCGTTGTCAGCTCGCCGCTGTGGGCGATCGCTACACCGTTCCGGTCCGTTACGCTGAAGAGAACACTGCCTCTGTTGTCCACCCGCAGACTCTTTGCCCCTTCAACATAGACGAAGGAGCCGCCTTTTTCAAAATAGCCGGAGGAGATGCGGGCGTTCATGCCAAAGAGCGAGAAAAGCTTTGTTATCTCGCCGCTTTCCGGCAGCGGGTTCACGGAGGACAGGGCCTGAAGCCTTGCGTCCTCGCCCGAAAAGATGAAATAGGGGTCAATGGCCGCATATTCCTCGCCGAGCTCAAACGCAAATGCCGCCTCGCCGCCGTGGTAATCACCGAGTTTTGCTGTGAGCGAAGAAACGCTCAGCGCGGTCGTACAGCGGCAGACGCTGCCGTCGGCCGCGTTGATGTAATACAGGCGCACGCCCTCCTCGGAAACGGAAAGACACAGCCGTCGGGCGGAAACATCGGCGACGGTATCCTTTGCGGCCGTGCCGAGAGAAGCGGCAATGACGGACAGGGGCTGCGGGTAGATGTAGTCAAATACGACTCCAGCGCTGCCAAGCGCGTTTTGCCACTCCGCCGAGGAAACGGCTTTTGCATCTTCGGCAGAGCCCAGCGCTTCACCCAGCGAGGCGGAAAAAAGCGCAAGCAGTTTTTCCCGCGCGTCGCCATCGTATTTGGCGGCGGTATGGGTGCCGTCGAGACCTGTCACAAGCAGATACGAGGGCTTTGAGCTGGGGAGGGAATCCGCCACAGTGCCGCTTGTCTGTGCCGTTTCACCGGAGAAAAAGCGCGCGAACGGGGATTCGCTCTCAAAAAAGACCGCGTGATAGAGCAGCAGCAGCGCCGAGAGAAAGAGCAATACGATCGTCAGATTTTTGAGCCGGTCGATGCGGGTCGTCTTATCCATGAGCGGGACCCTCCACCGGGAGCGTCAGCGTGATGACGGTGCCGCGGCCCAGCTCGCTTTCAAGCGTCAGCGAGCCGTCGTGGCGCACGGCGATCTCCCTTGCAATGGAAAGACCGAGACCGGTCCCGCCGGATTCGCGGCTGCGCGCCTTGTCCACGCGGTAGAAGCGGTCAAAGACCTTGTCGACGTCGTCCGCCGGGATCCCGATGCCGTTATCGCGAACGGACGCTCGGACATTGCTGCCGTCCCGACTTGCAGAGAGCGTGATCTTGCCGCCGTCCGGCGTGTACTTGACGGCGTTTGTGACCATGTTGATGAGGACCTGCTCAATGCGGGAACGGTCGCCCGTGATGTCCGGCAGCGGCGTGTCGATGTCGAGCGTAAACTCATGTCCGCGCTTTTGCGCCTCGAGCAGCATGGCGCTGAAGACATCGCGGAGCGAACGCTCAAAGGAGAAACGCTCAAAGTGAAATTCGATGCTGCCGGCGTCGAATTTCGAGAGCGTCAGCAGGTCGGAAACGATGTTTGTCATGCGATCGCTTTCCTTGAGGATGACGCTGAGAAACTGCTGCTCCGTCTCCTTTGGCAGCTCGTCGGAGTCCATGAGCGTTTCGGCGTAGCTTCGGATGCTGGTGATCGGTGTGCGCAGCTCATGGGAGACATTCGCGACGAACTGCTTTCGCATCTCCTCGGATTTTTTGAGGTCGTCGAGCGTCTTTTCAAGCTGGTCCGCCATGCCGTCAAAGGTCCGGGTCAAAACGCCGATCTCGTCCTGTGCGTCTGAAACAGGTTTGGAGGAAAAGTCGCCGGCGGCCACCCGCTCGGCGGCATTCGTGAGACTGACGATCGGCGTGACCATAGCTTTGGCGAGCAGCAGGCTCAGAAGCGCCGAAATGATCAGGCCGATGAGCATCGCCTCGCCGATGATGCCGATGAGAACGGAGCTCAGCTGCCGCACGGAGGACTTGTTATCCTTCACATAGACGATATAGCTGCCGGTCTTGCCCTCAAAGGGGATCGCAAGGTCCATATAGGAGGCGCTTGCGTCGCTCTGGGTCCCTTCGCTGCCGCTGATGGCGGTGAGAATATTGCGGGTGGCCTTGATATTTTCGCTCTTGGCCTCGGAACCGGCAAGATATGCGCCCGTGTCGCCGGAGAGGATATAGTAGTTGCGCGAACCGGAGGCAATGCCGAGCTGGCTCGAATAGTTCTTGAGAATGTCCGCCATCTTGGCGGGTGCGCTGCTGTCGTCCGCCGCGGCGCGCAGATCGGCCGCAAGCTCGGGATTTTCAAAGACGGTCTTCATCTTGGCGTAAAAATCCTCGAGGTAGTAGCTGCGTATTTCATTGGTCAGAAACGCGCCCACCACCGCCATGAGCGAGATGATGAGCAGAAGCATGATGGATACGAGCTTGGTATAGAGACTTTTTTTCATGGCAGCAGCTCCCCGGAGCGAGATTTTTGGGTTCGATTTGGCGCGCAGCGGAATTACTCACCGTTGAAGTAGTAGCCCGCGCCGCGCTTCGTGATGACAAAGACCGGATTGGCGGGGTCATCCTCAAGCTTTTCGCGCAGGCGGCGTACCGCGACATCCACTGCGCGCAGATCGCCGTAGAAGTCGTACTGCCAGACTTCCGACATCAGTTCCTCGCGCGAAATGACCTTGCCGGGGGTGGCGGCGAGAAATTTGATGAGCTCAAATTCCCGCTGCGTCAGTTCAAGATCGCGGCCTGCCTTAAAGACCGTGTGCCGGTCAAGGTCGATCACGATATCTCCGAAACGCAGAGCGTTTCCCGGGGCCGTCGATGCTGCGGACTCCGCCGGAGCGAAGCGGCGCATGTTCGCATTGACGCGGGCGAGCAGCTCGCGCACGGAGAAAGGCTTTGTGATGTAGTCGTCCGCGCCCAGTTCCAGACCGAAGACCTTGTCCGTCTCCTCCTCGCGCGCGGTGATCATGATGATAGGAATGTCGTTGCCCTCTGCGCGCAGCGTTTTGCAGACCTCAAAGCCGTCTACAAAGGGAAGCATGACGTCGAGCAGCATGAGATCCGGGTTTCGCTCCCGCGCGGTGTGCAGCGCCTCTTTTCCGTCATAGGCGCAGATGGTGGCGTATCCGGATTTTTCGAGATTGAACTTCAGAATGTCGACAATGGATTTTTCGTCGTCAACGATCAGCACGGTCCTTGGCATATGTGCACGTCCTTTCAGCGAAAGCGTTTACTCCCCGAGTATGTTCATGGCTTTCAAAACGGCAACGACGGTTTTTCCGTCCTTAAGCTCGTTTTCCATGGCCATCTTATAGAGTTCGTCCAGATGAATCTTCTCCACATCCAGAAATTCGTCCTCGTCGCGATGCGGTACGCCGAAGGAGAGCTTGCGCGCGAGATAGATATAGAGCACCTCCCGGCAGAAACCCGGGGAAGGGTAGATCTTGCCGAGAGAGATATATTCGGCGGCGGTGATGCCGGTCTCCTCGGCGAGCTCGCGCGCGGCGGCCTCCATCGGCTCCTCGCCCTTTTCGAGCTTGCCCGCCGGGACTTCCAGCAGATGTTCCCCAAAGGCATAGCGGAACTGACGCACGCAGTAAACGTAACCGTCCTCATCGACCGGAATGACGGTCACGCCGCCGGGGTGGACGATGACTTCACGCAGGGCTTCCCGTCCGTTCGGCAGGGAAACGCTGTCAAGGGTGGTGTCGGTAATGAGCCCATGGTAGCCGTTGAGGTGCCGGATGAGCTTTTCGGTGTAATCCATGATTTTGTGTGACCTCCGTGTATCGGAAATAGCAGCAAAAGCTGCCGGAATGTCTGTTTGTATATGTGCATATCGAAACAATAAAATCATTATAGCACACGCTTTTTACGATTACCAGAGCTTTCGATTGGGCGCTTTTTTTTAACACGGGAACAGATTTTACAAAATATCTATAGGCGAAAACCTAAAAACGTGGTATAATCCATTCAGCCGAAAAGAGGGGAGGGACACGCGTTGCCCAAAGCACAGGGCGTGAAGGTCATTGCGCAGAACAAAAAGGCCTTCCACGACTATTTTATTCTCGACCGTTACGAAGCGGGAATCGAGCTTTTCGGAACGGAGGTCAAATCCGTCCGCGCGGGCGGCGTGAACCTCAAGGACTCATTCTGCACGGTGAAGGACGGCGAACTTTTCGCGCGCGGCCTTCACATCAGCCCCTATGAAAAGGGCAATATCTTCAACCGCGACCCGATGCGGCCGAAGCGCCTTCTGATGCACAAGCGCGAGATCCAAAAGCTCTCGCTCCGTGCGCAGCAGGACGGTCTGGCCCTCGTGCCGCTCTCGCTCTACTTCAAGGATAGCCGCGTCAAGCTCGAGATCGGGCTGTGTCAGGGCAAAAAGCTCCACGATAAGCGTGAGACCGAGGCAAAGCGCAGCGCCGCCCGGGAGATCGAGCGGGTCATGAAAAGCAGATAGGAAAGGAAAATCAGCAATATGCCAAACCAGAACCCCATCGTGACCATTGAAATGGAAAATGGTGACGTCATCAAGGCGGAACTCTATCCCGAGATCGCGCCGAATACGGTCAACAACTTCATCTCCCTTGTCAAAAAGGGCTTTTATGACGGTCTCCTTTTCCACCGCGTCATCTTCGGCTTCATGCTTCAAGGCGGCGATCCCGAAGGCACTGGCATGGGCGGCCCCGGCTACAGCATCAAAGGTGAATTTACCGGCAACGGCTTCAAAAACGATCTCAAGCATGAGCCGGGCGTCCTCTCTATGGCGCGCACGATGCAGCCGAACAGCGCCGGCAGTCAGTTCTTCATCATGCACAAGAAGGCGTCGCACCTCGATGGGCAGTATGCCGCTTTCGGCAAGGTCACGCAGGGAATGGATGTTGTCGACAAGATCGCGAATGTCGATGTGGACGGCAACGACAAACCCCGTCAGCCCCAGCGCATGAAAAAAGTCTCTGTCGAAACCTTCGGCGTCGACTATCCGGAACCGGAAAAAGTCTGATTTTTCTTTGCTTTCGGCAAGCTTTTGCGGTTGAAAGCGGCAGAAGCTCTGCTTTATTTAAGTCCAAATCCGGGCGCGGCCCAAACCGCTGCGCCCGGCTGGAATAGATTCCAACGTCTCACGTCCATCGTCTGACGTCCCCGCCCGAATGCAAGCCCGGTAAAGCGAGCCGCATTCGGAATCAAGCTGCAACGGAATACCGCGCTCCGGCGTCTGCGCCGGTCGCAGGATATGTAGTTTGCAGCAGCACCGAGGGGGTGTACCGGTTTCGACGGGGGTGTAGAGGCAGGAATAGCGGGCGGATGCGCCTACCATCCATAAAATGGGCAACTTATAAATTAAAGAACGAAAACGAATTCGCTCTGGCTGCCTAATTAGGCGGCCCGTTCGCTCCGGGAGCGCTGCGGCCCGGATGTCGAGCGTCGACTAGCAGCGTCCGTGCGTGCGCAAAGCTTTGAGCGCACCATGCATCATGAAGCTACCCGACCCTGAGTGCGTGACGGCTTGCCTCAGACGAAGGAAACAGGCGTTAAGAGCGCCGCAATAACCGTCTGCGCCCGGAGAAGTTCCTGTTGAAGCGCTTTCGGACGGGGGTTCAACTCCCCCCACCTCCACCAAATGGACATTGGACGAACATCTATTTTTTCAAAGGCGGTTTCGCCGTAGAGGTTTGCTTCTGATGTCAAAACAGAAAATGAGGGTCAAGGTTGTAAAACCTTGGCCCTCACTTTTTGTCTTAGGCGTCTTCGGTGTCTTCGCGCTGCTTCAGCCACTCTTCGAATGCCGCCTGGCCTTCCTCACTGTCGTAGTAGGCTCGGATTTCCGAAACCAAATGTCTTGCAAAGGAATCGATGATCGACTGCGGCAGCTCAATGTCAAACTTGTTCCGTTTGGACATCGGGCCCCTCCTTCGAAATTTGGTTTGCCGAATAATTGGCAGAGAAGAGAAAACGCAGCCGCTTTGCAAGCGCCTGCGTGATGTCTTAGCAATCTTTGGTTGTAAGATAATTATACCGTCCTGTCAAACGCAAGTCAATGCTTCAAACCACCCTAAAAATCAGGAGGATGTACTCATGAAAAAATTACTTTGCTGTGCGTTCAATATGGATACCGCCTGTGTGGAACTTCGCTTCTCAGATGGGAGTCTGTGCTCCATCGATACCATCGCCGTGGAGAATGAAATCGCCCGTAATATGTACGAGTGATCAGAGTTGGATTACCTGATCTACAATGACCCGCTGGCCTATGCGGATCTGATTCTCAACAGAGATCCGGAAGTGTATCTGAAAACTGTGACGGAGTATAAACCATTAGACTAAAATATTAGGAATGGCTGCAAGATGTTTTTCATGCAGCCACTCCCTTTAGGTTAGACAGTTGCGCTTATATATTTGATTAGGCAAATATTTGCAAATTGTTTCTAACGATACCAAGCATTTTAATGAAATCATCGTTACTTTCTTTATCGAACACATTTTCATTAAAGTAGCACTTGAAGATTTCACACTCATAGTTTGCTGTCTTAGAAGATTCGTTATATCTAATGACAAACAAATGTTTTCGGGCTTGGGGACAGCGTTCACGAATGAGAGCAGGGACATATTGGCGAAGCCTGAGACAGGATGTTCTTTGCAGGTTCTTCGCGTCTTCATCGTTCTTGTCGTAACGGCAGTACATTCGCAGTGATATAAATGTCCCCTCACCGTCACTATCAATGCGATAGCCCAAGTAACGCCCGTGGCTCAAAAGCTTCTCTTTTTCCAAGTTTCTGGAGAATTCCAAAAACCAATACCATGTATAGGGCGTACCAAAAGATGTACCCTGCTCGATGGGATCCTGTCCTTCCGGAAGAGACATATCACAAGGAAGTTCCCGAATGCCCTCTTCGTTTTCTTCAGAAAAGCTCTCTTTTAAATATCTCCACTGCATATAGCTATATCGAAGAGCTTCGTTGTAGTTATAACTTAAATATGCCTCTTCTGTTTCAGCATATGCATCGTCCAGTTCTTTCAAATTCTCGTAGTAATCGAAAAGAATTTCAGACTTTTCAATATATGGCTTGATCAGCGATAGCATATCACTGCGGGTCAGTTTCACAATTTCATTGTTGCGGCAAACGGCATCGTCAGCCTTGATGTATTCCGCTGTTTTGAAGTACACACAAACAACATTTGTCAGGCTGTACGTTACTTCAGGCGTTACAATCGGTTCCGACAAAATTTGAGCTGCATATCTGGAAATTTGGTTTCCGTGTTCAGAGGTAAATGTTTTGTCTTCAATCACAATACCTGTGCTTTCGTTAATGACGAGAAGCACATCAATATGATTATACTGACGCAGAACGGAAAGGCTTTTCAATTCAAAATCAAGCACACCGGCTCTGGACATAATCAGATCAACGAACTCCTTGGAAAGACTTTTGAGCGGTCTGTCGTAATTATACCAATTGGCAAGCCAACACAGAAATGCATCTTGCGACAGTTCTTTGGTTGCATAACGAAAAATATTGTTTTTCATATTATCCCTCTTTTTCAGATATGATCTTAGGCCGTATGTATCGATTGCATTGGATGCTATCTATAATTTCGTTCCGTAACCACTGCGGCTCCACCACTTCCACATATGGCAAATATTGCAAGGCCCAGAATTTTATCCCACGCGGAGGAGCAGTGAAACTAACCGTTACGGATTCTTCATCTCGTTCATAAACGCGAATTGCTGTACCGAACTTGTCAAACACATCTCCTAAAATGCCTCTATCACAATATAGGGTCACGTCCTCGGGTTTTCCTGTAAATGCATACACAGCATCCTGTACCTCTTTTTTGTGTTCGGGCTTTTTATCCCAAGGACTATCCAACTTTTGAATGTCTTTGATTAGATCTAAACGATAGAGACTGGTTTCAGGATAACCACTGCGGTTACACACGAGATAATAGTGTTCGTTCATATATACAAGGCCGTATGGGTTAACTACATAAGCATAATTACGCC
>JBMNPV010000040.1:0-16132 GCA_050943775.1 Oscillospiraceae bacterium | reverse complement strand
CAGACGGGATCGCGCGCTGGTACCTCTTCGCCTGCGAGTACTTTTTCCAGTCCGGCAGCGATGAGGCTTCGTTCCAGCTTTTTGGAACGGACGATCAGCACTGAGCGATCCCTGTAAACAGCTTCGCGAAAGGCGGGTGACAAGGCTTGAATAACCTCTTCTCGACGCTCTGGTCCTCTATCATCGCAAGAATACAGCCGCTCGTAACGAAGCTGCGGTTTGCGTTCAGCGCCACCTTCTGGAGAACGATGGTCATCACGAAGATCCGTACGTTCTTCATGAAGCTCTTCGACGTCAAACCGCGCAGCAAAAAAGACTATTACCCGATCGGCCGATGGCTCGTTTCAAAACGGCTAGCCTTCGCGATGATCGTTGCTCTCGGCGTCGTGTGCGCGCTGTATATCAGCAAAAACATCCCCGCAAAAAGCGTTTCCGGCGCTTCGGTCTCCATTCCCACCTACCGCTACAACGCCGCGGCCCTCAAGTTCAAAAAAGGCACGGTCAATATCCTTGCGCGGGACGGACATCTCGCGTTCACGGGCGATGTGATCAAGGGCGAAGTGACGGGCAGCGGCGTGCTTTACGGAAAAAACGGCAACAAACTCTATGAGGGAGAATTTGCCCAGAACAAATACAACGGCATCGGGCAGCTCTACTATCCCGCCGGCGCGCTCAGGTATGAGGGCGAGTTTGCGGATAACCTCTTTCAAGGCAGCGGAAAGCAATACTACGAAACCGGCGCGCTCAACTATGACGGCGCCTTCCTCGGCGGGAAACGAAACGGTGCCGGGACCCTTTATAACAGCGCCGGAAACCAAATTTTCTCCGGCAATTTCCGTGACGACAAGATCGTCTATTCGGATCTGCTCGACAAGCCCACGAGCGACGTCGGGAGCATGTATACCGGCAGGACGGCGGTATATTCCGGCGGCGACGAATACTGCGTGACCCTCGATGAGATCGGCGTGGCATATTCTGCGACAAGCGGAGAAGATTCGCTGGACGGCAACTGGACGGTGCAGACGATCTATGTTCTTTCCGACGAGCTTACGATCGGCAATGACAGCTATAAAACGCTTGCCGCCGTCAAAAAAGCGTTCGGAGAACCGGACTACTACGGCGAAGCCTATGTAGACCTGCCGGAGGCCGTGTGCATAAATCAGCTCATTTCAAACGGCAGCAAGGCGCTTGAGAGCGTCAGCATCAGCTCCACCGCCGAACTCGAAGGCGTCTACACGGTTGGCTCCTATGACCGGAACAGAACGGTCTGGCTCTACTCCTTTGTAAAAGACGACCTCGTTTATACGCTTTACTGTTCGGGCAAAAACGCGCAGACCTTCCTGATGTACTCCATCCGCGTTGCCTGACGGAACAGCCTTTGCGAAAGGGGGAAAACGACATGCATACGAAACTTCAGCGAAGCCTTTCTCTGACGCTGTGCATGGCACTGTGCCTGTCGCTTTTTGCCTTCCCCGGAAAGGCGGAGGCGGCGAACAAGACGCTGCTTGTGGAACAGGCCCGGCGGATGGCGCTTGCAAACAGCCCCGATGTCCAGAGCAAGAGCAACGAGATCATCCTCAAGAAGATGGACTACGTCGAGGCGGTCGACAAGATCCAGGCAAAGGTCCAAAACAAAAAGACTTTCCGCTGGACGCCGCTGCTCTCGTTCAAGTTCCCACAGGCGCTCAACATGAGCGAGGAGTACGACCTCAACATAAAGCCGCTCAATCTACAGGCCGAGATCCAGACCATGCAGCACGCGCTCGCGGATCTCACCTGGCAGGTCTACTGTGACACAAATAAGCTTTATGCGAACATCTATGTCGAACAGGAAAAGATCAAATTCACGAAGGAGCGACTGGAAAACGCAAAAAATGAGCTCGCGAGAAACCAGGCGCGCCTTGTCGCCGGCGGCGCAAAGCAGGACGACATCGACAAGATGCAGTCCGGCGTCGACGCGCTGACATCCGAGCTTGCCGAGCTGGAACGTTCCTTCCTTTCCGACAAACAGAAGCTCAGCGACAGCATCGGCATGGACGTCACGACAGGCTATGTCTTTCGCAACAGTCTCCAGACGCTCAACCTGCCGCGCGAGCAGCTCGACAGCGTCATCCATTATACGCTCGACAACGACCAGGGCTATTATGAGGTCAAAGCGAATTACGCCGCGGCCAAGCTGAATCTCAACGCCTATGAGTCGCTTATGAAAAACCACTTCGGCTCGAAGATGGACTATATCAACCGCTATATTCAGGCTGCCAAGCAGGGGCAGAACATCGATTACGCTGCCTTTAAACTCAGTTACAAGGACATGCTCAAGGCGGCCGACAACCCGTGGAACGGCAATATCCGCATCCTGTTCATCAAGATACCCAAGATCTGGTTCAAGGGCGAGATCGCCGGCACACGCTACATCGAAGACGACATGTATGCGGTGTACACCGCCTGCATGGAATACTCCAACGCGACAAAGACGATGCAGAACGCCGCAAAGGAACTGCGCGCCAATGTAACTTCGAGCTATGAGGCGCTCGTGACTGCGTACAACGCTTATTCAAGCGCACAGAAGCTCACGGACACCGCGAAAAAGACCTACGAAAAGGTTCTCGCCCTGAACAAGCTCGGCAAGGCGGACTACTCCGAACTCAAGGAGGCGCGCGAGAGCTATGAGGAACAGCAGCTCGATACCGTGACCTCCCTCGCTTCCTACAACGAGCTTTTGTATGAATTTGACCGTCTCGCCTGCGGCGGCGTGTCAAAGTATTTCTCCGGGGAGGGTACCTCCATGTCCGGCGGCGGTACGGGAGACAGCTTCTCCACGATCGACCCGATCGCGGAACCCTACTACTACATTTACAGCAGCGTTGCCGATCTCACGTTCTATATCGGCGTGAGCATCCCGAAAGACTACGAGCCCGCCATTACGGCCTTTGAGGTCTGGATCGGAGACACACAGATCGGCGAACGCACGGAGATCGGAAAGGAACTGCGTCACCTCGCGCTCGACTATGCTGATTCCTCCGAACTGACCATCCGCCTGTACGACGGGGATAAATACGTCACCGAATGTAAGATAGACGCGACCGTTCCGCGCGCGGTGTTGCCGATTTCCACCGAGACGGAAGGCCCCTCTGAAGAAGTGGAGCTAGGCACATATACCCTTACGTCAACGACAATCGGCTCGATCTCCACCTCAAAGCTCACGCTCAAGCTCAGCGGCAGCGGCGCGAAGGCAAAAAAGTATTCCCTCGAATATGGCGAGAACGGTGTTCTGCGCACGACCGAAGCGATGGATGTCTCGGAAGACTTCACCTATCTCTCCATCCTCGTAAAGAGTCTTGACGGCGTGACGCTCAAACTCAGCGACGACAGCGGCAATCCTCTTTACACCGGCCGCTTTGACACAGCAACGCAGACGATCTACGGTACGCCGGTCAAGTGACCGCACTCCGCAGCGAAACGAAGAGACAAAGACGGGAGGCTCCGGTATGCTGAAAAAAATACGTTCCTGGAAATTTGCTCTGCTAACGGTGATCGTTGCCGTCGCGGTCGTATCCCTCTCTGTTTTCGCAGGCGCTCTCTGGAGCTCGGACGACGCGGTGCATATCAAGTCCAAGGACATTGAAAACTCCACGCTCGCCATCGGCACCCACCTCATCCACCTTTCGGCGCTCAATGACCAGATATATGAGCTCGCGCAGCAGTCCGCCGAGGATTCCGGACAGATGGACATCTATTACAAGTCGGAACTCGCCGGCGGTACGTGGTTCAATATCACAAACGCCACCTCGCTCGACGACATTACGAGCAGCGGCGCGCCAGTCAAGGACGAAGTGATCGAAGAACTCTATTTTACCTACAACACAAAGTCGGACGGCGTGACCTATGATCTGCGCACCGGCGCGGCTGTGGATATTTTCGACATAGACGATCCATACAATGTTGCCGGTATGCCGGAGCTTGACCCGCTCGTCAACGAGTATCAGGTCATCGACGGTTCAAACAAGGAGGACAAAGAAGATATCACGGACCGCATTAACAAGATCCTCAAGGCGGATGTGCGGGACGACTATACGGATGAGCGCGACGAGACCCTCAAGGCCCTGTCTGCGGCGCTGGACGCCGTAAAGGCGGCAGACGGCGGCGAGGGACAGGAAACGGCAGTGCAGACTGTCTCAGCCGGAGTGGACGCCGAACGGCGCATCCGCGTCTACCAAACGGTGCACAAGCTCCTTGAAGACTACAACACGGAACTCGGAAAGGGCGAAGAGATCGACTCCGACCTGCTTTCCTCCGTGACGGAGAGCATGACCAATATCGACGACTCCATCAACACCTATCAGGGCAAGCTTCTGACGGAGGGAACTTCCGTTTATCAGTCGGTGGTCTACAAGTACCAGACCGCGCTCATCACTGCCGCGAAAAACGGGAACACCGCCGATTGCGTCAGCTGCGCCGCACGGCTCGCGGATCTCAATAACATCATGCAAAACGTCATCTCCAACCGGGCGACCGAGCTCACCGCGCTGACGGACGAGCTGCTGCCCGTGGCGACGACCCGCTATGCAAACAGTCTCTCGGCCGGAGAGAATGCCGACTACAAAGCGCAGAAGGCAGGCGGTGCGGCCGATGCTCTGCTCAACAGCATTGTCGCACAGAACACCTCCGCGGTGGACGGCTATCGCAGTGAGCTTGAGTTTTTCATCACGGCCCGCACGATGCGCGAGAGTACGGAAAACTCGCTGACATTCATTGCCGACCGCATCCGTCTTACGAGAAACTGGTATGAAACGATCCCGGACGACGCCTTCCTCAGCGGCGCGACGGCTTCGGCAGACAGCCACATGGATTATCTCACCGCGAAACAGCGCGAACTTGAACGCAAAAAGGGCGGCAGCGAGCTCGATGAGCTTGCAAATCAGAAGGCGGAACTGCAAAAGAAGCAGCAATCCGCACTGGACAACAACGATCTCGAGGGCGCGAAGGCGTTTGAAGACCAGATCGCCGCGATTGACGAACAGATCTCCAAGCTCGAGAGCAAAACGGTCAGCGACATTACCGCGCTGAGCAAGGAGATATCGGATCTGGAGTCCCGGCTCAGCGACGCAGAAAAGAACGGCGACTCCGACAAGGCGGCAAACCTCCGCTCCCAGCTCGCGGGCAAAAAAGCAGAGCTTTCGGCAGTGGAAAACGCCCTGTCGGACGGTTCGATCGGAAAGCAGATCGCAAACCTCAAGAGCAACACCTCTGCCCTCATCGGTTCCGATGATGTGACGGACAGCACGGTCCGGCAGGTCGAAAACAATATTGCGGCGCTTGAAGGTCTCGCAGCGATCGCACCGAAGCTTGCATTCCCGGCGCTCACACAGCTGCACAAGGAAATGGCGGCGGCGGATGCGAAGAACAACAATAACAAGTTTGCCGGAGCAATGGCGGCCGTTGAACAGGCCATAGCCGAAAATTCAGCGGCTTACGCCGCGGCAATGCGGGAGGAAAAGTCCGCATCCGATCTTTCCGGCATCATTAAAGATTTTCTCAGCGGCAACACGACGGGAAATCAAGGCATCTTGAACGGCACGGGTTCCGGCTCGGGTTCGGAAATGGGCTCTGGTTCGGGCACGGGCGCCGGCTCGGGCGCTTCGGCCGGCGGCGCGAGCGGCGTCAAGATCCCAAACTTTACGCGCAGCCAGCTCCTCTCCGATTACAGCGATCCTATCCAGCTTGCTGCACTCGAAGCCTATTATGAGCAGACAGGCAGCGCGGATGCCCTGCAATTGCTCTCCTCCATCTCACAGAGTGCGAGAGCCGGCGGCAGCAGGCTCGTCTATAACCGCATCAGCGGTACGAATTATATCCCTCTGACGGCGATCCACGCCGCGACCGACCTGCGCTATGTTGAAAAGGTGAAGGGCTCAAGCGCCTACCTCGCACAGGGCGCGCAGTATTACGGCTTCACACTCTACTCCAACCAGGTCCAGCGTTCCAAGGACGGGTCGAAAGTCGAATATATGCCGCAGGTCGCAAGCTACCTCAACGGGCTGCATATCAGCGCCGGCTATTCCTATGACACCTTTGGTGTCGACTGCATCTATCTTTCCGGCGGCAACCTTGCGGTCGTTAAGACCGACCAGATATCCGCGCTCGCGGACGAATTGCTCTCGCTTTTTCTCGCGTGAGTGAAAATACCACAAAGGCGGTGACTCCATGGCCGATTATCCGATTATCGCAGATGTGTCGAATTACATCGTAAAAATGCTCCGCGAAAAAATGTGTCCGGAACCGATCCCCTCACCAAACAACATTGAAGTTTCTTCTCCGTCCAGTCAGGACGTGGACTATATCCTGGGTCTCTACCTCTATGATATCCGGGAGGAGGGCGAGGTCTCGATCCCGGCGCTGGTGAACAGCGGAAAGACCCGTCTGCGCCGGCCGCCGCGGCCCTACAGTCTCTACTACATGCTCTTTATCAACGGCTCCTCACAGATGGGACTCAAGGCCAACGACATCCAGAAGATCCTCGGCCGTGCGGCGCAGATCGTAAACGACGGCGCCTCCGTCAATCCCCGAACACTGCAAAAGTGGATCGAAACGGACGAACCGCCCATTGTTTTCAGCCCAGCCAAGATCTCGCTTGAGGATAAGGTCCGCGTCTGGACCGCGATCAGCAAACCCTATCAGGTGTCGCTTTTCTACCGCGTCGCGCCGGTGTTCCTCTCGAGCGAGATCGTCGTCGAGCCGCCACGTGTTTCCGATGCGCGCTTCGACATTGACGTCATTGGCGAAGGAAGAAAGGAGTAAACGATGGCGAACGCGACCTTTACGCACAGCCTCTCCCTTGTGCTGCGTCTGCTCGATACGACGACCGGCCTGCCGGTGTCTTTCAGCGACATCACACTGGAGGGCAGCCGCGAAAGACCGCGTGAGGCAGACATCGGGACTCTGCTTTTCATCGACCTGCCGCACGAGGATTTTTCCCTCCGCCTGCACTCCCGCCGCTTTGAGGACTGCGAGATCGCGGTCCGCTTCGGGGAGCTGGACGAGAAGCTGCCCCTGCTCGATGTTCCGCTGGTCCCCCGCGCGGGACTTTATGGCGGCGAGCCGTTGCTGACGCTCGAGGGCGTCTGCCCGGGCATCACGGAGCTGTGCGCCGCCCGTCCCGGCGATACGAGCTGTCTCTTCCGCGAGTTTGAAGAGCGCAAACGCTTGCTGACGGTGTTTAACCCGCATCTCCTCTCGCTCGACCGTCCGCGCTACGCCCTGATCGACGTTGAAAACGCCCGGTGTGAGACGGTCCGCATCCTTCGGCGTGTGGACGATTCCACGCTCAAGCTCGACCGCCCGCTCACGGGGAGCTACGGGAACTATTCCCCGCTCACCGCGGTCGTCGAGGGTCTTGTCCGGCCGGACGGCAGCTATATCATCCGCTTTCGGGACGACGGAAGCGACGCCAAATGGCTCCTGCGCTATGTCGTGAACGGCGAGGAGCGCTTCAAAACAGCAGACCTGCGGTCCGCCGACGAGCTTGTCCTCTGACCGCTTGTTTGGAACCTAGAAAAAAAGGAGTGATTGCCAATGTCCCAGTCCGTCGTGACCGGTGCAGTTGCCATGTGCACCTGCGGCCTGAGTCCGGGTACGCTTATCGGCACGTCGAAAGTCTTTATGGGCGGCGCCCCCTGTCTCACAATCCGCGATGCAGCCCCGCTCCAGAATATCGGCAGCTTCGGAATGTGTACGACACAGTCAAATCCGGCGGTTGCCGCGGCAACCGCGGCGGCGCTGGGCGTGCCCACCCCCGCTCCCTGCGTTCCCGCTCCCGCGGGAATCTGGCAGTGTGCGGGAGCGCCGATGGTCGGCGGTGCTCCCGCGCTGACGTCAGAAGGAACCATTACCTGCGCCTATGGCGGAAGCATTTCCATTCGCGATCCCGGCCAGAGAAAAGTCGGATACAAATAGAGTAAAAGAAAACTGAAAAGGAGGTAGTTTTGGGCCGACCCAAAACAAAGGAATTATGGCTGAATATTTATCCCCCGGTGTATATGTCGAAGAATTCGACTCTGCCCCACGCGCGATCGAGGGCGTAGGGACCAGTACGGCAGGCTTCGTGGGCATGACCGTTAAAGGCCCCACGATCGGAGCGCCGTCCCTCTGCACGAGCTTTGCAGATTTCCAGCGTCAGTTCGGCGGGTACCTCAGCGAGTACACCCACGGCGAGTACCGCTATCTCCCCGCGAGCGTAGACCAGTTCTTCATCAACGGCGGGACCCGCTGCTTCATCAGCCGCGTTGTCCCCGAGGACGCAAAGATCGCAACCGCGAGCGCCGGCATCCTTTCTCTGCGCGCGGCAAACGAAGGCAAATGGGGCAACCGCATCCTCATGAGCTTCACCACCGTCAACAAGCGTAAGCTCCAGCTTACGAGCAAGCAGGGCGAGCGCGTCTACACCGCCAAGAGCCTTGCGGGCTTCGCACCCGGCGACATCGTCGAACTCGCGGGCGAGTTCAACCGCATTGCCACGATTTTTGAAAACACCGTCACCTTTGAGCGCGAGTTTTCTGCAGACCCCGTTGACAACGCGCTGGTTCCGAAGGTTCTGCTCTACTCCGTCGAGATGGATGTCACCATCCGCTATGAGGCAGAGGTCGAGACCTACGGAGCGTGCAACCTCAACGCAAGCTCCAGCAGCTACCTCGGCGCAAAGCTTGCAGAGAGCAAGCTCGTTGCCGTGGAGAGCCTCGAGCCGTCCGAGGAGATCGTAAACCCGGTCGCCGCCATCTTCGGTGAAGGCAAAGTCAACGGTTCGCTGACCTTTGCCGGCGGCAGCGACGGCAGCATGGCTTCCGTCAACGCAGGCGTTTACATCGGCAAAGACGAAGGCCCCGGAAAGCGCACCGGCATTGCCGCCTTTAAGGAGAACAACGTTGTTTCGATCCTTGCGGTTCCCGGCATTACGATCCCCGAGGTCATTGTCTCCCTCGTTTCCCACTGCGAGAACGAGAAATCGCGCTTTGCGATCATTGATGTCCCGAAGGAACTGGTGAAGACCAACGACATTATGCAGTACCGCGAAATGATCGACTCCACCTACGCCGCAATGTATCACCCCTGGCTTCAGGTCTTTGACCCGTCTTCCAAGAAGCCCGGCTTCGTTCCGCCCTCCGGCGCGGTGGCAGGCGTCTATTCCCGTACCGACGTGGCGCGCGGCGTACACAAGGCGCCGGCAAACGAGCCGATCGCCTGCACGGGCCTCTCCGTCAACTACAATTCCGGTGAACAGGACATCCTCAACCCGGTCGGCGTAAACCTCATTCGTGCGCTGCCCGGACAGGGCATCCGCGTCTGGGGCGCACGCACCGCGAGCTCCAACAGTTCGTTCAAGTATGTCAATGTCCGCAGACTCTTCATCTATGTTGAACAGTCCATCAAGAACGCCACCGGCTGGGTCGTGTTCGAACCGAACAACTCCTCGCTGTGGTCTCGCGTTCAGATAACGATCTCCTCGTTCCTCGACAACCTGTTCCGTGCGGGCATGCTCTCCGGTGACAGTCCGGAGCAGGCCTACTATGTGGACATCGGACCGAACACCATGAGCCGCGACGACATCATGAACGGCCGCCTCATCTGCGAGATCGGCATTGCGCCGTCCCGCCCGGCGGAGTTCGTCATCTTCCGCATCACGCAGTTCACGGCCGAAGCCGGCGAATCTGGAGGCCAGGGCTGAGAGACAGCGGACCAAAACTAATACTGAAAAGGAGCAATAGATCATGGCAGATAAAAACTCGTCAGGGCTTTATTACCCCTTGACTAAAATGAACTTCCTCGTTTCCGTGGATCAGGTGACAGGCGTTGCCGCATTCACAGAGGTCACGGGGATCGACGCTTCCGTCGACGTCATCGAGTTCCGTCAGGGCAATTCCAACTCCCTTGCACCCGTAAAAATCCAGGGCCTTGTCAAGCATGGCAACATCACCCTCAAAATGGGCTATACCCGCAGCCAGAACTTCAAAGAGTGGGTCTACAGCTGCGTCAAGGAGCAGCGCGGTGAAACGCCCCGCCGCAATATCACCATTGAGCTTATTGACATCAACTCCGGCTCGCCGCAGTCGCTCGCTGAGAGCGTCAGCGGTCCGGTTATCTGGATCCTCAAGAACGCATGGGTCTGCAAGTACAGCGGCCCGGACCTCAACGCCTCCACCAGTGAAGTCGCGATGGAGACCGTTGAGATCGCCTACGAGGAAATGGAGATCCCGAACTAAGTCCCCTGTATGCCGCCGCGCGCCCGGACCAGATTCCGGCGCGCGGCGGACAGAAAACATCCGCATAAGACTTCGCGGCGGAAGGCCGCAGCTTTCGGAGGTAACATCCAATGACCACAGTTTTTGATTTTGAACTGCCCCGCGGCTATGTTGACTCGGCCGGCGAGGTGCACCGCCGGGGAAAAATGCGTCTTGCAACGGCCGGCGATGAGATCAACGCCACGCGCGATCCGCGCGTGCTCGCAAACCCCTCGTATCTCACCATCGTTATCCTCGCCTCCGTCATCACGGAGCTTGAGGGCGTCACAGCGATCGTACCGAACACGATCGAGCGCTTCTATACGGCGGATCTTGCGTTCCTACAGGATATGTATCAGCGCATCAACAGCATTGAAGCGCCCACGATGACCGCCGTCTGTCCGGACTGCGGCAAGACCTTTGAGATCCCGATAAATTTTACACGGGAGGGATGACGCTGTATCCCGAGGACGAACTCTACAAGGAAATGAGCTTTATTTCTTACTATTTCCATTGGAGCCATAGCGAGGTCCTCGCGCTCGACCACAAGCAGCGTCGACGCTGGTGCGAGGAAATTTCGTCCATTAACAGCAGTCTTGATCCCTCCGATTCAAAACGCGGTAAAGAAATCAGTATCCGCGACATGGGCCGATGAGCCCGGCGGGCAGCGAGGTGAAACAAAATGGGTAGCCAGATATCAGACTCGAATACGTTTCTCAAGAATGCAGGCCTTCACCCGATGGTCGGCTACAACTTCATGCTGCGCGTCGAGGGCATTTTTGATCTGCCGTGCAAGGCTGTTAAAGCCATCTCAAAGGAGCTTGAGTTCGACTATGTGCAGGAGGGCGGTCTCAACGACTATGTCCACATGCTCCGCAAACCGATCTCAAAGCCCTTCACGCTGCGCGTTGAGCGTTATGTCGGCCTCGATTATCTCGACCCGATGCCGCTCGGGGCGGAGCTCGTTTTGCCTGTGCTCCTCTTTGTGAGCCGGGTCCCGATCTCCAGTGCCGGAGACGTATTCGGCAGCGACCGCATTTTCGCGTTCACAGGCTGCACCGTGATCGCGAAAGATTATGGCGATCTGGCGGCCGAACAGTCGAGCCTGATCGTTGAGACGACGACGCTGGCTTACCGCGAGATGGTCTGTCTCAATATCCCGATTTTCGACAATGATCCCCGCGCCGGAGCTCCGGAAAATCACCCCACGAACTATGTCGGTCAGGAATCGATCGAGGAATACAAGCGTCGTTCCAGAAACCTTTTGGCAAAGGCGACCGACGCCAACGCGAAGGGCGCAAGCGCATACACCGAAGCCGTGCAGCTCGCGGACAAATTTGCCGACGCGATCGGGACGCTCGAAACGGAGATCAATGTCCGCAAGACCGCTCTCGCGGCGCTTGAGGGTGAGACAGCCGGCAAAGAAACAGCGCTGACGACCGCCGAAACAACGCTGAAAACCAAAAAGGATGCGCTCGACAAGGCCCGCGAGGAGCTGGAAAAGGCGAAGAGAGCGCTGCACGACGCACAGCGGGCGGTGCGTGAAGAGCAGGCCCGACAAGATAATGAACAGGAAGACGCGTCACAGGAGCCGCTAAAACAGGCGGACGACGAGACGCGCGAGGACACGCAGACGGTGCCGGAGGATGTGCAGAAGAACCTCGAAGCGGCGCAGACGGCACTGGAGACGGCGCAGAAGAGCTATGACAAGGCCCTCGGTGAATGGACGAGCGCAGATCAAACCCGCAAGGCCGCCCGGGACGCGCTGGCCGAGCACAAGGCCGTCATAAACAGCAGCCGGCGCGCGCTCGCCACGGAAAACCAGAAGCTCGCTGCCCTTAGCGCCGCCAACGAGACAAAGACGGAGCGGCTCAAGGAGATCGAGGACAGCTCGACTGCCATGGGCAGCGCATTTTCGGACTGCGGCAAAGAGAACACAAGCGTGCAGACCGGCGCGGACATCAAGACCGTGAAAGAACACTTCCTAAAGGTGCAGGACGCCACCAACACAACGGTGACGAAGTCCTCCACCATCTGCAACACGCGAGATTATTTCAAAAATTGTCTGCCCAAGAACAGCCAGTCGACGACCGGCACGACGAACGAGCCGACGACCGGCACGGCGAACGAGCCGACGACCGGCACGGCGAACGAAACGGGCAGCTAAACCACGGGAAGCGCAAGACGCGGATACCCCGTGATACAGTTCGTTTAAAAGAACAGGAGCGACGACATGCTGACACTGCGCGAGCCGATCAAACTGAATATTTCGGACTCCCTGTGTACCATGACGGACACCTTTTATGAACGTATAACCGGCGCATACGGCGTCATGCAGGCAGACATCACGCCAAAGGAGCTGCTGTTTTGCCTCTCGACCCCCTATGAACTGCCGGACGAGATCGGCGGGATGACGACTGTGGCGGTCACCAACCGCTACACGGATCGGCGGAGCGTGACGATGGAGCTGATCACCAATGTCATCAACCGCATCCTCCTTTCGACAACGCCGCAGTTTACCTATCAGGATCAGGTCTATATCGACACGGTCCTCTATAAACTCGGCGTCTCCGATGTGCCGCTTTTTATGAAGCAGGTCCAGAAGCTTTCCGACGAGCACCGCTCTGTGGAGCAGCTTCTCGCCCTCTACCGGGAAGAGCTTAAACAGCGCGAGACGCAGTCCGAAGCGGCGGAGCTGTCTTCTCCGGCACAGCCCGCGCCCTCCCCGGCGGTCGAAGCGCCGTCGGAGCGACCGCGCTATTTTTTACAAAACGAGATCTACGACCGCTTGCAGACGCGCGAGCTCTACCGGCTCGTGAACCGTTTTCAGACGGACCAGCTGCACATGATCTCAGCCTTTCACAGAAATGAATTAAAGACGGCAGAGCAGCTCTCCGTCAGCCGCCTGCTTGAACTCTCCGAACTGCGGGAGCGGGTCACAGAGCTGCCGCACATGGAGCTGCACCACACGGTCAACCGCTTTGAGCTCGGCGATCTGCTGCCCGAACCGCGGACATCCGAACAGGTGCTTTCGCAGGCTGCCGAGGCCGCGCTTCTGGCAAGCTTTGAGCATGTCTTTACGCAGTGCCTCGCAAACCGGATCGAGCGCGCGGCTTACTGGCTGCGCCTTGAACACGCCCTGAGCGAAACGATAGAGAGCTCCGTGAACCGCTTTCAGAGTTTTCATTCGGAAAAAAGCTTCTTTTTTACGGACAGCCTGCGTGGGCCGGAGGGGCTTGAACACTTTGCGGAGGAGAGCCGCATCCTGCGTGAGCTTGTCAAGAGCCGCACGGAGCTGGGCAGCGTTCTGGAGCTGACGAGACATATGCACGAGTCGGCGCTGCCCGAGCCGGTGGAAATGCGCTATCCCCCCATTGAGGCGCAGGGCGAGCTTGTCGACGAGCGAGAGACCGAACACACGCAGACACAGCACGAAACGCATACGGAGCGAGACATTGCGGCGCTCACAAGAGAGGTCCTCGAGCACGGGGCAGCCGCTGCGATTCCGGCCGGACAGCCGCCGCAGCCCTCACCGCCGCCGGTCGAGCGGAGTTTCCGTACCGTGCGGGAGATCGAGCTGCAAAATGAAGTTCGCCAGCACATGGAGCGCCTGCGCGAAACGCTTATCCGGCAGACTGTGGAAAAACCGGCGGCGGAGGAGAGCATCCCCGTCGGGTCCGTTGACGGGCAGCCGCTCTCAACGATGCTGCGGGAGCTTCGGGAACACTCGGAGAACACCGCAATGCAGACCCGCTCGCAGGAGACCCTGCGGGAAACGACGATGCAGACCCGGTCCGTTCAGCCGGCGGAGCCGGAAGAAACGGAGGTCCCCGTGCGGGAGACCGAGCTGCAAAAGGAAGTTCGGCAGCGCACGGATCGCCTGCATGAAACGCTTATCCGGCAGACTGCGGAAAAGCCGTCGTCGGAGGAGGAACCCCCTGCCAGGCCCGTTGATGGGCAGCCACTTTCAACGATGCTGCGGGAGCTTCGGGAACACTCGGAGAGCTCCGCGACACAGACCCGCTCGCAGGAGACCCTGCGGGAGACGACGATGCAGACCCCGCCGGTGCAGCCGACCGAGCCGGAGGAGGCGAAGCTTCCCGGAGTGACGCCGCCTGCACCGCCGGCAGAAGAACGTCCCCCACACGGAGCCGTTGACGGGCAGCCGCTTTCGAGCATGCTGCGGGAGCTTCGGGAACACTCGGAGAGTTCCGTGATACAGGCCCGCTTGCAGGAGACTCTGCGGGAAACGACGATGCAGACCCCGCCGGTATACCCGACCGAGCCGGAGGAGGCGAAGCTTCCCGGAGCAACGCCGACTGCGCCGCCCGCGGAGAGAGCAAAGCCGCTGAGCGGCACTCCCGAGGGTCCGGAGCTGCCGTTACAGACGCTTGAGCGCGAACTGCGGGAGGTCGATACCCGCAACCGCGAGCATTTTGAAGCCTTACAGGTCGAGCACCTGCATACGAAAGAAACGCAGACGCCCCAGCCGGACCGCGAAAAGACGATCGAGATTTCAAAGCGCGCGCTTGAAGCGCCGGAAAAATTCCTGCGGGAACTGCGCGAGAAGACCGTAGCGGTCGAAAAGACCGCCGTGCTTTCGGAGGACGCCAAACTGCGGCTCCGGCACGCGGATCCGGTCACCCGCTCGCTGCTTGAGGCGGCGATGCACATGAGCAGCGGCGAGCCCGCTGCCGGGGTGAGCCGCACGCTCCGGGAGGGTACGCCCGGAGAACTCAACGCCGCGGCGCTGGAAGCCATACGCGCTGCCGGCGCTGCACCGGAAATGCCGTTTACGGAAGTGGAAAAAACACTCGCCGCAGAGCGTACGCAGACCATTCTGGAGCGCATCGCGGAGCCGGCGGTGCAGACGGTCGTTTCCCAGTACCTGCCCGAGCCGCCGAAGAAACTCAGTCTGGTCCACAAGCGGGAGCAGGAGCTTGTAACGGATGAGCTGATTGAACGGCTTGAAAACCGCCGCTCGAGCCGTACCGAAGCGATGCAGACGATCGAGACCCAGACAGACCGCCGCATCGAAGAATTTACGAGGACGGGAAGCACGACAAAGCTCACGGCAGAAACGGCGCAGGACGTTACGGAACTTGTAAACCGCACACTTGCGCGGCAGATGAACGAGATCTCGGACAAGGTGTACCGCCAGATGGAAAAACGGCTGCAGACCGAGCGCAGCCGCCGCGGCAGGTATTGACGGAAGGAGAATGAACGATGGGGATGGGTATAGGCGAGCAGCTTGGCGCGAGCCTGACCGGGAATGTGGAAAACGCCTATATTGTCGTCTACGATTTCAGAAAAAAGGCTGACGCGCTTTCGCAGTCCGTCGGCGGCATGGACACGATCACGCGGGATCAGCAGTCCGAGCTTGCCATGAATCTCTTTCGCGACAGCCTTTCCGAATCAGCAGGAAATCCGTCGATGATGTCGAACGCGAAAAACCTGACCGCGACAGATACCGCGATGGGCAACACCAAGATCTACCGCCTGCAATTCAATCCTTCTGAATTTCAGGTCTATGCTTCGGCGCTCCCGGTCAATAAGGTCGACGCCACCGGGAATCCCAATGCGATGAACGCGATGCAGGCGCCGGGACTCACTTTCTCCACTTCCTTCTGGTTTGACAAGGCGACCACCTGGGAGTGCTTCCCCGGCGATAAATTCAACGGCGGACTGACCAGCCCGACAGGCCTTGTCAAGAACATAGCCTCGGTCGCAATGGGAGCAAAAAACGGCGCGCCCACCGTGCGGCCGACGGTCGAAGCCTTCCTTGCCGCGCTGCGGAATCCGTTTACGCGGATGATCTCTTTCCGCTGGTGTGATTTCTTCTTTACGGGTGAACTTTTGAG
>JBMNPV010000039.1:0-16269 GCA_050943775.1 Oscillospiraceae bacterium | reverse complement strand
CGCTTTGTTCTTTGCGTTGCGCTCCTTGCTGAGGGCATCCCTCTTGGCCGCAGATTTGATATTGGGCATTTGTAGTTGCCACCTCCTCCTATAATAGTTGCGTCACTAAAACGTTCCGCGGAATTACATTCTAACACGAAAGTGCCGCATTTGCAAGCATAAATTTCATTTTTTTCTTCCTTTTTAGACCTTGCATATCTCGCGGTCGGCCGGGGAAAATAACACAAAATGTAGGTGGGGGATTTTTTATGAACGAATTTCAACAGCGCACGGACCTTGCGCTGGAGGCTCGTGAACTTGCTGCGGCGAACGGCGAGCCGGATGGGGTCGTCGTTGAAAACAGCGTGCGCAACGGCTTTCTCTGCCAGAAGGTTCACGTGACGACCGATGCCGGCAGCCAGGCAATCGGGAAACCGGTGGGGATGTATTATACATTGCATATCAATTCCCTGCTGCGCCGGGAGAGCGAGAGCTTTGAAAGCGCGGCGCAAACGCTGGCAGAGATCATTCGGGAACTGCTTCCGCAGAACGGCGGCGCGGGCTGCACGCTGGTCGTAGGTCTTGGAAACCGCGACATTACACCGGACAATGTCGGACCGCTTGCCGCACGGAGCGTACTGGTTACGCGCCACTTAAAGGCGGAGGCACCGGAAGACTTTAAAATGCTCAGCCCGGTTGCTCTGATCACGCCGGGCGTTATGGGCACATCCGGAATCGAAAGCGCAGACTATATCAAGTGGGTCTGCGACAACCTGCATCCGACCCAAGTGGTCGTTATAGACGCACTGGCCGCACGGTCGCTTGATCGGCTTTGCAGGACTATCCAGATCACAGACACGGGCATCACGCCCGGTTCGGGTGTGGGAAATCGTCGCAGCGCTGTGAATGCGGAAACCCTTGGTGTTCCCGTGATCGCGGTCGGCGTGCCAACTGTTGTGGATATCCGAAGCCTGCTCGCCGACTGCGGGGAAGCGTCTGCGGCAGACAAGCTGGGATCAAAAGAGATGATCGTCACGCCGCGCAGCATTGACAGCGAAGTGAGCTGCTCCGCAAAGTTGATCGCTTACGCACTGGACTTGGCGCTGCATGAGGGTCTGACGATTGGAGATATAGATATGCTGGTCGGCTGATGTTCCACGTGAAACATCGGCCTTCAGTCTACGAATACGAAACGTTCCACGTGAAACATTTCGGGCAATCGAAACAGATGTTTCACGTGGAACGTTCATGCTCATATACATCGCTATAGATTAAAATTGAAAAGGCCATTGAAAAGTAAGTACTGGAATGGTATAATATTTGCACTGTCGGACATTTCAAGGAGAACGAAATGGGTAAAATAATTGCGATCGTCAATCAAAAAGGCGGCGTTGGAAAGACAACGACCTGTGTAAACCTCTGCGACGCACTCCAGCTCCGCAAGCGGAATATTCTTCTTTGTGACTGCGATCCGCAGGGAAACAGCACCTCGGGGGTCGGCGTCGACAAGAACTCCAGCCCGAACATCTATGATGTGATCATGAACGGCGTGGAGGCAGAAAAGGCTGTCATTAAAACGAAATATTGCAGTCTGCTCCCCTCCAATCGGCAGCTGGCCGGCGCAATGGTGGAGCTTGTCAATCTGGAGGAACGGGAGTTTGTGCTGAAAAAAGCGCTCTCTCCGCTCAAGGAACGCTATGACTACATATTTATTGACTGCCCCCCATCGCTTGAACTGCTTACGCTCAATGCGCTATGCGCCGCAGATGCAATTATCGTGCCCGTACAATGCGAGTATTTTGCTCTGGAAGGTCTGACAGACCTGCTTGGGACCGTCAAAACCATCAATAAACGCCTCAATCCCGACTTGAAGCTGGAGGGGATCCTGCTGACGATGTACGATCCGCGTACGAAGCTCTCTGTTGAGGTCGAGAACGAGATCAAAAAGTATTTTGGCGCGAAGGTTTATAAGACGCGTATCCCGCGCAACGTGCGATTGAGCGAGGCGCCCAGCCACGGAAAACCGGTCATTGCGTATGACCGGCTCTCAAAAGGCAGCCGTGCTTATCTTCAGCTCGCGAGTGAGTTTCTGGAGAACGAGCTCAAATAACAGACGCACGGAATACACACAAGATACAGGAGGTCATTATGGCCGAAAAAACACAGAAACGGGGGCTTGGAACGGGTCTCGGCGCATTGTTTGGGGAGGATAATCTCGCGGAAGACCTCAATAACGTTTCCTCACTTCCCATTGAGAAAGTTGAACCGCGCTCCGATCAGCCGCGCTCCGTTTTCGATCAGGAAACGCTGGCCGAGCTAGCCGAATCCATCCGCCAGTATGGACTGATACAACCGATCACTGTACGGAAACTCCCCTCCGGCTATTATCAAATCATTGCGGGCGAACGTCGCTGGCGCGCATCCCGTCTGGCCGGGCTCAAGGAAGTCCCCGTGCGTATTATAGAGGCGGATGACCGCCGCGCCATGGAGCTTGCCCTCGTCGAGAACTTGCAGCGCGAAGACCTCAACCCCATCGAAGAGGCAAGGGGCTACAAGACCTTGATAGAAGAATATGGCATGACACAGGAAGAAGCTTCGCAAAGCGTTGGTAAGGCGCGATCATCCGTGACAAATGCGCTGCGCTTGCTCAATCTGACTCCGCCGGTCATGGCAATGCTTGAGGATGGCGACATTTCTGCCGGCCACGCGCGCGCCCTTCTGGCAATCAAAGACGAGGCCGACCAGCTTCGTGTTGCCACAAAGGTGGTCGAAGAGAGCCTTTCTGTCCGCCAGACAGAGAACCTCGCCGCAAAACTCTCGGAGCAGGCCGATAAGAAAGAAAAATCAAAAAAGCCGGTCAACCCCTTGGAGGTCAACTATTTGGCAGATACGGAAAAACAACTTACCAGCGCGCTTGGCCGCCGGACCCAGATACGCGGCGGAGATAAAAAAGGCAGAATAGAGTTGGAATATTATGGAACGGATGACCGGGAGGCACTGATTGCCGCTCTTCTGGAGATGCGAAAAACAGGAGGACGGGCACAGTGAAAAAAATAAAAATGCACGGCAAGGCGCCGGAGGACCATGCCAAAAAGCCATATCCGCTTCTTCCCTATCTGATCGGACTTTTTGTGATGGTCGTTGTTCTGGTCGTGTTGTCCTATCTGATGCAGCTTCGCAACCGGCAGGAGCTTGCAGTTCCGCTCGCAGATTCCGCTGTGCTTCCGGTGACGGAGACCGCAGATCGACTGTAAAATGTGATTTTATTATAAAGGAGTAATTATCATGCTGGATATTAAACTCATCCGCGAGAACCCGGAAGACATTAAGACAAGATTAAAAGGCAAACAGGTCGACTGTGACAAGGCCATTGACCGCATTCTGGAGCTCGATGGCCAGCGCCGCGAGCTTATCTATAAGACAGAAAGCGCAAAGAGCGAGCAGAACAAGGTCTCCAAGGAGATCCCAAAGCTCAAAAAAGAGGGAAAGGACACCACAGAGATCATTGCCCGCATGAACGCGCTCAAGGAGGATATTAAAGCCTTTGACGCGGAATTGAGGAAAGTGGAAGACGAGTACACCGAGCTGATGCTCAGTCTGCCGAACCTTCCGGATCCGGACCTCAAGTTCGGCGGCAAGGAAAACAATGTTCCGCTGCGCTACATGTCCGGTCTGAAGACCCCGGATTTTGAACTCAAAAACCATGTTGACATCTGCACGGAGCTCGGCATGATCGACTATCCGCGCGGCGTGAAGCTTTCCGGCAACGGCTTTTGGATCTACCGCGGCATGGGCGCGCGTCTGGAGTGGGCGCTTCTGAACTTCTTTATTGAGACCCATGAGCTTGACGGATACGAATTTGTGATGGTCCCAAACATGCTCGGTTATGAGTGCGGCCTTACCGCCGGACAGTTCCCGAAGTTCAAGGACGAGGTCTACTGGCTCGAGCAGAGCGAGGAGGGCGAAGCGCGCCACTTCATGCTGCCGACCGCCGAAACGGCGCTTGCGAGCCTGCACCGGGATGAGATCCTCAACGAAAACGAACTGCCGCGCAAGTATATTTCCATGACGCCCTGTTTCCGCCGCGAGGCCGGTTCCTACCGTGCGGAAGAGCGCGGCATGATCCGCGGACACCAGTTCAATAAGGTCGAGATGTTCCAATACTGCCGTCCGGAGGATAGCGACAAGGCGTTTGACGAACTCGTTGACAAGGCGGAGTTCCTCGTCAAGGACCTCGGCCTCAAGTTCCGCACGGTGAAGCTCGCCGCAGGCGACTGCTCCGCGTCCATGGCCCGCACCTATGATATCGAGGTCTACATCCCCTCGATGGGCGGCTACAAGGAGGTCTCCTCCGTTTCGAACGCGCGTGACTATCAGGCCCGCCGCGGCAATATCCGTTTCCGCCGCGAAGATGGCGGAAAGATCGAGTTTTGCCACACGCTCAACGGTTCCGGTCTTGCCACCAGCCGCATCATTCCGGCGATCGTCGAGCAGTACCAGAACCCGGACGGCTCCGTTGAGGTCCCGAAGGTCCTGCGCCGCTATATGCGCGGCAAGGAAAAAATCACGAAGGACGACATTCAGCGCGTCCAGATCCGCAATCCGCTGACGCAGGGCTGCGGAAGCTGCGAATAAAACAGAAGAACAAAACAGCGCCGGGAGCTTGTCCCGGCGCTGTTTTGTTCTTTGGGATGCTGCCGACGGAGGATTACGGTCTGTCGCCGGACTGCATGTCTGTGGGTGCTTCGGGTGCGGTGTTTCCGCCGACGCCGACATACTGGATGTCCTTGCTAAAAGCCATGATGCACAGGAAGATCGTGTTGAGAAAAATCAGTCCGACCGCGAAACCGCCGCCCTTGCCAAAAGCCTTTGCGAACTTCACCAGTGTGATGATCGATACGACCGCCACGATCAGGTTCATAACGATGGCGAGTGCGGGCATGGGTGCACCGGCAAGCTTTTCGGCTGCTGACGGCGTCAGATAGCTGGCGATGAGTGCCGGAACGACGGTCAGCAGGAAGTACCAGCCATTGCCCCACGAGATCTTGAAGAAAACAAAGTTGTTGTAGAGCGGAACGATAGCAGCCCAGCCGTGCTCATTCGCTTTTTTGAAGATGATCCAGCAGGCGACGATCGAGAGCACGACGATTGCCAGAAGCACGATAATGGCCGCTGCGCCAAACCCGAGGAGTGTTGCCAGTGCAGAGTCATAAGTGTCCATTTTTCTTTCCCTCCAATACTTTTATTTTGAAGATCTCTCTCTGCCATTCAGCATACTATATATTAACAGGTCAGACAAGCAATTTTTATATGCGCAAATGTGATTTGGACAAGAATGACAAAATATAAACAATAAATTTATCAAGTGAAATAAGAGAGAAGCCCCAAAAAGCCCCGGCCGCCGCAGCGGTCCGGTTCTTTTTGGGGCTGAAAACTCGTGCTTAATTTTTTTCGGGGATCTCAATCGTTTCCGGAAAGTTGTCATCCACAGGGACATTATAACTCTCGTCAGCACCCCTGGCGGCAAGACGTTCGAGAGACATCTTGAAAAATTTACCTGTTGCTGTAACCGCGACGGTGCCGTCCGGAAGGATGATCTCTCCATAGGTGGAGTAGACTTTTTCCCCATCCTCGGTGAGGAGGCCCGTAACGATCAGGGGCTCTCCATACGGAACGGGACGTTTATACACGGTCGTCATTTCAACCGTGACAGACCAGCGGTCCGGCTCGATAGCCTTGATGGACCGCCCCATCGCGTCATCCAAAAGCGAGGCGGAAACGCCGCCGTGGACACAGAAGGGGTAACTTTGGTGGACTTCGCGCGCCGTGGCAAGACCGATGACTGTGCCATCATCCGCGAGGTAGTAGTTTGCGTGCAGGCCGGCGTCGTTATTGACACCGCAGACAAAGCAATACTGGGCGTTTTCAAAACGCCGGACGATTCTTTTTTGCATAGATTCGGGGACCTCAGTTCAATTTTTTTTCTATCATGCTCCCGGTTTTGAGGAAGCGGGTGTGCCAGCTCAAAGCTTTTTCGAGATTGTGCGGCGTCTGGCAGGGGCCGCAGAGTGCGAGCGCTTCTTCGTAATAGGCCCGCAAGGCCGGACGGTAATCTGGATGTGCGCAGTTTTCAATAATGAGTTCGGCGCGCTCCCTCGGCGTTTTGCCGCGCAGATCGGCCCAACCCTGTTCCGTGACGAGGATATCGACATCGTGCTCCGTGTTGTCAACGTGCGAGACCATCGGTACGATGCTGGAAATGGCGCCGCCGCGCGCGGTTGATGGCGTCTGGAAGATGGCGAGCTTCGCGTGGCGGGCAAAGTCGTTCGAGCCGCCGACGCCGTTGATGATGTGCGAGCCCATTGCGTGGGAGGAGTTGACGTTGCCGTAAATATCGCCCTCGACAATGGTGTTCATGGAAACGAGCCCCATACGGCGGATGAGTTCGCCGTTGTTTGTCACATCCACCGGACGCACAACGAGGTGCCTTTTGTAGTAATCCAGATTTTCGAGGAAGGAGGCATAAGTATCGCCTTCCACGCTGATGCCGGTCGTGGTGGCTTCGCTGATCGTGCCGTCGAGTATCGACTGAATGGCGATGTCGGTCATCAGCTCCGTGTACATGCGCAGGTCCTTGAAGCCGCTTTGGATAAGGCCCGTCAGAACCGCGTTTGCAACGCCGCCGACACCGGACTGGAACGTAAAGTTTTTCTCAAGACGCCCGGCGCTGATCTCAGAATTGATGACCTCGACGATATTGTTCCCGATGGCCTTATAAACGGCGTCCACGGGGCGGTAGTTCGCCATATCGGGCGTGACGTCCGTGAAGAAGATCGCCGCGATCTTTTCCGGCGGACAGGGAACGTGCGACGAGCCGATACGTACGGCGGGAGATGTGAGCTTCTCCATGTCGCGGCCAAAGTCGCAGAAGCCGTCCAGAATGACGGGATAATTGACGTTGATTTCGACGATGACCTTGTCCGCCGCCTCAAGAAAAACGTCGTCTAGGCCTGCGGCAACAACGGGGGCAAGGCTGCCGTCGGCGTCAACATAGAGCGCCTCGAACACGAGGTAATCGATCTTTCCGTAATCGCCGTTCCGGACTTTGTCCGCGAGCATGCCGAGGTGGCAGTCGCAGAATCCGATTTTGCCGGCATTTATGGCTTGGCGCATTGCCTTCGAGTCCTGAAAAACCCCGTGGAACCCCAAAACATCCGAACGGGCAAGAACGCCGTCCATGCTTTCACTGTTGGAAACTGCCGAGAGCATCCGCACATTGGTTGCGGTGCTGTGTGCGGCGAGCTCCTGCGGGAGCGCCTTGGGGTAGCCGGCTGCGAAGCCGCTGGTCGCGAAAGTCATGCCGGATTTGATCAGCGCGGCGGCCTCCTGAACCGATACGACCTTTTTCCGCAGATCTGCGTTCAGAATTCTGTCTTCGTACACGATTTCTTTCTCTCCTTTATTCATTCCTTGCGTCTATCTGTTTATTCCTGTTTCATGGTACCGGTTTCCGCATAACGAATGTGCCATGAGAAAGCGTTTTCAAGATCGTGCGGGGTCTGGCACTCGCCGCACTGGGCAACGGCGCTGTCGTAGTATTCGTGCAGCGCAGCACGGTAATCTGGGTGCGCACAGTAGTCGATGATATCACACACCCGTTCTTTCGGAGACTTGCCGCGAAGGTCCGCATAGCCCCATTCGGTGCAGATCACATCCACATCGTGCTCAGTGGAGTCGACGTGCGAGACCATCGGGACGATGCAGGAGATGTTGCCGTGTTTGGCCGTGGACGGCGTGGTGAAGATCGAGAGCTTTGCGTTGCGGGCGAAGTCGTTTGAACCGCCGAGCCCGTTGATCATGTATGAGCCCATCGCGTGAGAGGAGTTGACATTGCCGTAAATGTCGGCTTCCCATGCGGTGTTCATCGAAACGAGGTTTTCCGCCAGGATCTGCGGTGCGCCGTTCGTAAGGTCGCAGGGGCGGAGCACCATGCGTTCTTTATAAAAATCGAGGTTCTGGAACACATCGTCAAAAAACAGCGGCGTAATGTCGAGCGCGGTCGTCGTTGCCTCGGAGATGATACCTTCCTTGATGGCGTAAAGCGCCTGGTCGGAGAGGACCTCTGTGTACATCTTGAGATTTTTGTAGTTCTTATTCATCAGACCGACCATGACGCAGTTTGCGACCACGCCCATGCCCGACTGGAAGGTGAATTCCGGGTCGAGCCGGCCGGCTTCGATCTCCTTGTCAAGGACCTTGACGACGTTCCCGGCGATCGCGTTGTAGATCGGGGCAATGTCGGGATAGAAAAGGTCGGTGTCCGGCTCGTTCGTGATGACGATGCCGGCGATCTTTTTGGGGTCGAGCTTTATATAAGGCACGCCGTAGCGTTTGGCCGGAGAGCCGACGAGCTGCGTCTTCGGAACGCCGAAATCGTGGAAACCCTCGACTTCGGCAGGAACGGCAAGGTTGACCTCGAGCAGGACTTTGTCCGCAAGCGCAACGGCGTCTTCCGTTGTTCCGGCGGAGAGCGTCGGAACGATCGAGCCGTCCTCCCGGATCTTGCAACACTCGACAATGGCAAAGTCGACATTTCCGAAGACGCCGTTTTGGACCTTCGTCATCAGCTGGCCGAGGTGGACATCCTGAAACTGAAGGTTGCCGGCGTTACACTGGGTGCGCGCGTCTTCATTGTACATGAAGCCGCAGAATTTTTTAAGGATGCCGGCATTGGCAAGCGCCCCCATGTGCAAGTCGCCGCGAGCCGCGCCGTTGATGAGCGTGAGGTCGGTCGCATGTTTCATCTGAGCGAGAGCGGTCGGTATGGCCTTCGGATAACCGGTGCCAAAGCCGCTGGTGCACAGGACCATGCCGGACTTGATCTGCGCCGCGGCCTCCTCCGCGGACATGACCAGACGCAGAAGGTCGGAATCGAGGATTCTTGCGGTGGCTTCTTCGGAAAGAACGGCTGTGCTCATAAAACGGATTCCCCCAAGTCATAGTAGGATGTTTGTCGCTGAGACTGACGGTAAAGCAGGAGAGAATATTCGTGAAAAAATTCACATACACACATATCTGCAGATTCTTACATTATAGCGCGGATTTATGAAAAAAGAAACGGTAAAAGTGATTTTTTTTGGCTCACGCAAAACGGTCGACATATAGACGGTATAAGACGGGAGCAGACAGCTCCCGGGAGGCGAACAGAACTGGAAATAAAATTTTCCCGCCAGGATATTTTATTTTAGTTAATATCTTAAAAGGCTATTATACGACACATTTTAGAATGTGATGGGAACATTTATGACAAAAGGAAATGCAACTTTTTGTGGACAATATCGCGCCTAAAGGGTGAAGAATTTCTTTATTTCTGAACACAAATGTGATATAGTTTTTGGTATAGAATTGTGATTGAACAGTTCACGCGCGCAACCGGGTGACAGACCAGTTCGCGTCCTCCGCCAGAGAAGGACGCGGGCTTCTGCGCGCGGCGGCGCGTTTCTCCGCGTTATCCGAATGCACCGGGGCCGCCGGTGTTTTGGAGAGGGTGGGGTGGAACTTTCGGCGGCTGCGCGCTGTGGCTGCCGTCACAAAATAGTGAGGAGGAAAGACATGGATTACCAGAAACTGTTCGAGTCAGACATCTCCATGGATGCCGTAAAGGCATGGAAGGCGAAAGGCAAGAAGGCCCTCGGCGTCATCTGCTGCCACGTGCCTGAAGAAATTTTCTACGCGGCGGACGTGCTCCCTGTCCGTATGAGATCCACCAACATCACCGAGACTGCCGAGGCACAGATGTGGATGTCAAGCTTTAGCTGCTCCTTTGCAAGAGGCATGCTGCAGGGCTGGCTCGAGGGACCGTACAAGGAACTTGACGGTATCGTTACATCTGACGGCTGCATGCAGGCTTCCCGCGTGCACGACAATGCCCGTTACATCAACATCCGCAACAACACCGGCAAGTTCATCCGCCAGATCGACGCGCCGAGAAAGATCAACCCCCATGCGTATTCGTTCTATGAGGACGAGCTGAAAGACCTCATCCACGATCTCGAAGAACTCTCCGGTGTCAAGGTCACCGACGAGCGCATCAAGGCTGCCGTTGCGAAGTCCAACGAAGCCCGCGAGCTCATAGCCAAGATCTTTGAACTCCGCAAGGAAGCAAATCCGGTCATCAGCGGAGCAGACTGCCTCAAGCTCACGCTTGCCGCAACCAACATGCCCGTTGACGAGTATGTTGAACTGCTCAAGGCATTCCTCGCCGACGCAAAGAACCGCAAGCCCATCACCGGCCAGCGCTGCCGCGTCATGGTCATCGGCTCCGCGCTGGACGACCCGAAATACGTCGAACTCATCGAGAGCAAGGGCGCACTTGTCGTCCAGGACGCGCTCTGCTTCGGCGGCCGCGGCTTTAATGACCCCATCGAGATCGACGATAAGGACGTTCTCGGTTCTCTCGCCAAGTATTATCTCGAGCACCTTGTCTGCCCGCGTATGATGGACAAGCACTTCGAGCTCGATGACTTTATCATGCAGACCTGCAAGGATTGGAACGTAGACGGCATCATCTATGAGCGCATGCAGTACTGTGAGATCTGGGGCGGCGAAGCGGCTTACTTCCAGGATCGCTTCAAGGAGGCCGGCATCCCCGTCCTCACGGTCGAGCGCGAAGAGCAGCTGTCCAACGAGGGCCAGCTCGGCATCCGCGTCGAAGCCTTCGTCGAAATGATCGAGTCGAATAAGTGAGGAGGATTCAAAAATGCCATCTGAAGAAATGAAACGCTTGGAGCAGGAAGTCCTTGACGGCAAAATGAGCATCGTTGATTTTGCGTGCACAAGGATCGACGCCTCTATCGGACGTATGAAGGAAAAGCACCCCGAACTCCTCTGGACCATGGAAATCCAGAAGTTCATGTGGGACGGCTATCGCGACGCTAAGAAAAACGGCAAGAAGCTCGTCTTCTACGGCGGACCGGTCCCGACCGAGATCATCGCAGCCTTTGACTGCGTTGGCTTCTATATGGACTGCATCCCGTTCCGTCTTTCCACGAACCCCGCCATCACCGCCAAGTACATCGACAAGGCGGAGGAATATGTTGCTCCGACTATGTG
This sequence comes from Oscillospiraceae bacterium, assembly GCA_050943775.1. Lineage (GTDB taxonomy): Bacteria > Bacillota > Clostridia > Oscillospirales > Oscillospiraceae > UBA2658. The sequence goes on along the minus strand of JBMNPV010000039.1, from coordinate 5,178 downwards.
CGGCCTCGATAAGACCGAGCTCGGCGCATGGCTCTCCGGCGCTTACGGCTTCCAGCCCGACATCTTTGTCTACAACTCCGTCCCCTGCGATTCCTCCCGTCTGGCCTATCCGGCCATGGCGAAGATGATGAACGTCCCCACCTTCGTTTTTGATATGCCCTTCCGCCGCGATGAACGCAGCTACGAGTATATGGCGAACCAGATGGAAGACTTCGTCAAGTTCATGGAAGAAGCCACCGGCAAGAAGCTCGACTGGGAAAAGCTCAAGGTGTACATGGAGCAGGCCAACATCAACTTCGAGCTCCAGAAAAAGTGCGCGGATATGCGTAAGCATAAGCCCTGCCCGCTGCCCGGCCGTCTGCTCGTTCTCAACGGCACCACAAACGCAGTCGCCTGCTACAAGGCCATGCAGGACGTCTATGAAGGCGAACTCGAAATGGGCCAGATGATGATCGACATGGGCATGGGCCCGGCAATGCCCGAGGAGAAATACCGTGTCGCCATGCTCCAGAACATGATCTGGGGCGCTGCCGGCATCATGGACTGGATGGAAACAACCTACGGCGCCGTAGCCGTTATGGACGCCTTCGGCTTCCAAGGCGGCCCGCTCTATCAGCACCTCGATGACCGCCGCGACTGCTTCAAGGTCATGGGTATGAAGTTCCAGGCAAACCCGATGATCCACGGCGCTTCCGGCCCGAGCGAATATCACGTCGCACTCGTCGACAAGATCTTCCAGGAGTACGACCCGAACGTCTCCATGTTCCTCGGACATGTCGGCTGCAAGCACACATGGGCTTCCGCAAAGATGGTCTCCGATATGGTTCAGGAGAAGTATGGTCTGCCGACCCTCTACCTCGACCTCGACGCCATCGACGGACGCTACAAGTCCACCGACGAGATCAAGGCGCAGATCGCCGAATATTTCGAGACTGTCGTCATGAAATAAAAAGCGCGTTCCGCACTGCGCGACTGATCCAACCAGAGCGTGTACAGAACACGGATGCCGTTCCTGCCGACTTCTCCATTTTTGGAGAAGTCGTGCGGGAACGGCACTTTTTTTCGTCAAAGTGGTGATTTTCGCTTTCCATCATAGCTCAAATGCACAATACAATGCCATCAAGATTGGCAAAATGCCTGTTTTTTAAACGTTGATTGACTTTTTGGAAGACGAAGCTTAAAATGTGAAATGTATGAGTGACTGCTAAAGGGTCAAACAGCACCATTAATACAGGGCTTTGCCCGGACGGGCAGGCGCTTTGATTTACGGTCTGGGGGGATTGCCTGTGAACAGACCAGAGATCATGCCCGGAAAAATAAAAGGAGGAGACACATGGATTACCAGAAATTGTTCCAGAAAGAGATCACGAGTGACTCAGTAAAAGCATGGAAGGCCCAGGGGAAAAAGGCGCTCGGCGTCCTCTGCTGCCACGTTCCTGTTGAGATCTTCTACGCACTTGACATTATGCCCGTGCGTCTGCGCGCGACCGGCGTTGACGAGAGCCCGGACGGCGACGCATGGATGTCCCAGTTCAGCTGCAGCTACGCAAGAGGCATTCTGCAGCACTGGATGACCGGTACTTACGCGGACCTGGACGGCATCATCTGCACCGACGGCTGCATGATGCCGACCCGCATGTTCGATAACGCTAAATATCAGGATGCTGAGAAGCACGGCGGCAAGCCCGAGAAGCTTTACTTCCAGTTCGGCGCACCGCGTCTTTCCGGCGACCTCGAACTCGAGTTCTACATGAACGAGCTCAAGGACCTCATCGACGTTCTCGAAAAGTTCAGCGGCAACAAGCTCACCGACGAGAAGCTCAAGGCAGCGATCGCCAAGGAGAACGAAGTCCGCTCCCTCATTCAGCAGATTTATGAGCTCCGCAAGGCCGACAAGCCTGTTGTGTCCGGCGAAGATATGCTCAAGCTCACGATGGCCGCCAGCAACACGCAGGTTGACGAGTACATCGAGCTGCTCAAGGCGTTCCTGGCAGATGCCAAGAACCGCAAGCCCGTCGAGGGCGGCCGTGTCCGTCTGATGGTCATCGGCTCGGCACTGGATGATCCGGATTACATTCAGATCATCGAAGAAAAGGGCGGCCTCGTTGTTCACGATGCACTCTGCTATGGTTCCCGTCCGTTCAACAACATCATGGAGATTGACGAGAAGAACCCGCTCGAAAGCCTTGCAAAGTATTACCTCACCCGCCTTGCCTGCCCGCGTATGCTCGACAACCGCATTGCTCTCCAGAAGTGGATCGTCGACACCTGCAAAGACTGGAAAGTCGACGGCGTCGTATATGAGAAGATGCAGTACTGCGAGTGCTGGGGCGGCGAGTCCCTGTACCTCGAGCCCGACCTCAAGGCTGTCGGCATTCCGATGCTGATTCTGCAGCGCGAGGAGCACATCTCTAACGCCGGCCAGCTCGGTATCCGCGCTGAGGCGTTTGTTGAAATGATCGAAGCATCTAAGTAAGCGAAAAAGGAGGATATCAAAAATGGCAAAAGACACAAGACTTGAAAACGCCGTAATGGCCGGCGAAATGTCGATATTTGATTTCTGCTGCGCAAAAGTTGAAGCACAGATGGTCCGTATGCAGGAAAAGCACCCGGAACTCCTCTGGACCCTTGAGATCCAGGACAAAATGTGGCATAAATACCGCGACGCACACAAGAACGGCAAGAAGCTCGTCTTCTTCGGCGGCCCTGTCCCCGTTGACATCATCGTTGCGTTCGACTGCGTTGCAGTTTACCTCGACACCGTGCCGATCCGTCTGTCCCCGAACCCCGTCCTGACCGGTAAGTTCATCGACTCCGCTGAGCGCTATGTTCCGCCCACGACCTGCGGTCTCTGCAAGACCTACCTCGGCGCCGCTCTCGAAGATCAGTACGGCGTACATCCGGACGCATTCGTTTATTCCTGCGTCCCCTGCGACTCCTCCCGTGTTGTTTATCCGAACATGGCTCGTCTCTTCAACGTGCCGAGCTTCGGTTTCGACTTCCCGTTCCGTCGTGATGAGCGTGGCTATCAGTACCTCATTGACCAGATTGAGCGCTTCGTCACCTTCATGGAAGACTTCACCGGCACCAAGCTCGATTGGGAGAAGCTGAAGGTCTGCATGACCAACTCCAACCGCACTTACGAACTCCAGGGCAAGTGCGCTGACCTGCGTAAGCATAAGCCCTGCCCGCTGCCCGGTCGTATGCTCGTTCTCAACGGAACCTCCAACGCGATGGCTCCTTACCCCGAAATGGGCGACCTGCTCCAGCAGGAACTCGAGACCGGCGAAATGCTCATCGAGCTCGGCATGGGTCCCTGCCCCAACGGCGAAAAGCACCGTGTCGCACTCCTCCAGAACATGCTGTGGTCCTTCTCGGGCGTCATGGACTGGATGGAAGCTAACTACGATGCCGTTGTTGTCATGGACGCTTTCGGCTTCCAGCACGGCGATATTTATGAGCATATGGACGACCGTCATGACTGCTTCCGTACCATGGCGAAGAAGATCCAGAACAACCCGATGATCCACGGCGCTTCCGGCCCGAGCGAGAACTTCATCTACCTCGTCGATCATATCTTCGAGGACTACGAGCCGGACGTTTCCATCTTCCTCGGCCACATCGGCTGCAAGCACACCTGGGCATCTGCAAAGATGGTCACCGATATGATCCAGAAGAAGTATGGTCTCCCGTCCCTGTACCTCGATGTCGACGGTATCGACGGCCGCTACAAGACCCACGACGAGATCACCGACGCTCTCGCTCAGTATTTCGACACGGTCGTCAACAAGTAAAAAACCACCGCTATGGTTTGACGGAGAGCGGGAGCAATTGCTCCCGCTCTTTGCGCCCTCACGGGCGTAATGGCATGGTTGCATGTGGCATAACCTGCTGGCCATGCTGACAGAAAACACAGAACTGAAACAATAGTGACACATTTGGTGAGACAAAATGAAACGCAAAAGTGTGCCAATTGCTACATAATTAACAATCTTAGCGGTTTTCCGATTTTGTCCACGGACGAACAGCTTTTGCAAATTGCCGGGCACTTTGCAAATTCGATAAAATGTCACCGCGCGATTTGTCGAATAGCAACTAAATTTAAGAACTCGGAGGGTTTGGCATCTTATTTGCTTCTATTAACCAATGTATCGAGATGCCGACATACACTCATTTTATATTTTATTCTAATTTTGGTTGGCATAGCATAGTAAGGAGGAACAGTATATGATAACCGCAGGAATCGATTGTGGCAGTCAGAACACCAAGGGCGCGATCGTAAAGGACGGAAAAGTCCTTTCGACCTACATGGTCGCCACTGAGTTCGATGCCGACCTCGCAGCACAGAAGGTCTATGAAAAGATCCTCAGTGATGCAGGGATCAAGAAAGAGGACGTCAACCGTCTTGTCATCACCGGTGTTGGACGCGATATCATCCACTGGGGCGACGAACAGATCAACGAAGTCGGTGCAGCAGCAAGAGGCACCAAATTCGTCGCGCCGGAAACGGACACCGTCATTGATATGGGTGCAGACAGCTGCCGTGTTATCCGCCTGGACGAAAACGGCAGTGTTGTCAAGTATGAAGTCAACGATAAATGTGCATCCGGCGCTGGTACCTTTATTGAAACCATGGCGCGTGCACTTCAGATCAAGACCGAGGAAATGGGCGACTACTCCCTCCGTCACACCAAGGAACTTGCAACGAACGCACAGTGCGTCGTCTTCGCAGAGTCCGAAGTTATTTCTCTGATCCACGCGGAAGAGTCTGTTGAAGACATCGCATACGGCGTACATATGGGTATCGCAAACCGTATTGCCTCCATGATTCGCCGCGTCGGCCTCTCCGATCACTTCACTATGATCGGCGGCCCCGGCTACAACAAGGGCCTTGTCGCCTGTATGTCCAAGGTTTTTGACCGCGACATCAAGGTCCCGGAAAACAGCGAATACGTCAGCGCAATCGGCGCAGCCCTCTATGGCGCAGAGAATCAGTAAACGGAGGAATTGAACAATGTCTGAAATTAAAAAAGTTGAATATTGGAGATGGACAGAATCCAACTGGAAGAACCCGGACATCCCGGATTGGCACGGCAGCCTGATCACCGCCGGCGTCGACATTGGTTCTACCAGCACACAGGCCGTTATTCTTGCGGATGGCAAGCTCTATGCTTATGC
>JBMNPV010000038.1:0-17078 GCA_050943775.1 Oscillospiraceae bacterium | reverse complement strand
TGCGGCGTGTCTGCAAAAAAGTCGCCGTTATGTACAACGGCGAGATTGTTGAATACGGCGATACGGAGGATGTCTTTACAAATCCTCAGCACGAATATACGAAACGCTTGATCGAGGCGGTAACGTCGGGGAGAAGAGCGCATGTCTGACCCCGTTCTGGAAGTCAAAAATCTCAATGCTTACTACTACGGCAGTGGGGTTCTCGGCAGAAAACAAAAAAAACAGGTGCTCTTCGATGTCAACTTCGAGGTGCAGCAGGGTGAGATACTCGGCCTTGTCGGAGAATCCGGCTGCGGCAAGTCAACGCTTGCAAAGACCATACTCGGTCTGCATTCGGATTACGACGGGGAGATCATCCACTATACAAATCGCCCGCAGATGGTGTTTCAGGACCCCAAAGGTTCGCTGAATCCGGCAAAAACGGTTGGCTGGATCGTTGAGGAGCCGCTCCGCGCCTATGGAAAATACAGCCCGGAGGAACGAAAAGAGCGCGTGATGGACATGCTCAAGCGCGTGGGGCTTGGCCCAAAGTACGCCGAGCGTAAGCCGCGCGAACTCTCCGGCGGTCAGCGTCAGCGCGTCGGAATTGCAGTTGCGCTCATTCAGCGACCGAAGTTTATCATTGCGGACGAGCCGGTTTCGGCGCTCGACGTCACCATTCAGGCACAGATTTTGGAGCTGCTGCTGGAACTGCGGCACGATCTCGATCTGAGCTATCTATTCATCTCGCACGACCTCAACGTTATACGACAGATCAGCGACCACGTTATGGTTATGAATGAGGGCCGCATCATCGAACAGGACACGACGGAGGAGATCTTCAGCAATCCAAAAACCGATTATGCGAAGAGCTTGATTGAAGCGTCGCTTCTTTGAAAGCAATTGGCAGTCTGCCGCAGGCAGACTGCCAATTGCTTTATCCTGCGCCGGGGCGGGCGTAAAAGAGGTCTCGGGGAAGCGAATTCCCCGAGACCTCGAATTACATCATTTTTGACCGCCGGAGCAGGCCCATTGCCGTGGCGTTTAAAGCTCGGTTACTCGGCGTCAGCCTGCTCCGAAGAGGAGCGCTCACAGCTCTAAAAGCTTTCGCGCCCAGACGCTGTTTCCGCTTTCGGCAGCCGCGAGAGCGTCGGCTACCTGTTTGCGCGCGTCACGGTCAGCGTAGGCCTCGACCGCTTCGGCAACGGCGGCGTTGAGCCCCGCGACGGTAAGTTCCGAAAGCGGGAGACAGCGCTTTTCGCCAATGGACTCCAAAAACGCGGTGACCTTCGGATCATAGCTCACGCCGACGAGCGGTATGCCCTGCGAGGCCGCGAAAATGAGTCCGTGCAGGCGCATGGAAACGACCGCTTTCATCCGCGCGAGCAGCCCGATCGTCAGCGAGGAATTGCGTTCTCCGTCAATGACGGGCGCTTTTGCTTTCATCAGCGAGCGGACCAGATCCGTTGCGGGACCATCTTCGTCGCGGTTTATGAGCATGAATACCGGGGTCAGTCCAAGCGTTTCCGCGGTATAGTCGGCTGCCGCCGCAAAGACCCGGGCCTTTTCGTCAAAGCCGGTCCAGCCGCGTACGGAGAAGCAGATGTAGGCCCCGTCCGGCGCAAGACCGAATTTTTCAAGCTCCGCGTCCACAATGTCCGAAGGCGCCTCCGGCAGCGTGAGCGCCGGGTCCGAGGTGACGGCCATGACCGGCTTTGTGACGCCGTAGCGCTGCAACTCACGCAGGGACGCGCTCTCCCGCAGCGTGATGACGTCCACATTCTCGTTGAGGATACGGCAGACGCGACGGGTGTCGCGCTCGTCCGCAATCGGACCGATGCCGCAGCCGTACATCATCACGCGGTTGCCGCGCTTTTTTGCCTGCGAGATCGTATAGAGATAGTACCACAGACTGCGGCGGCTGGTGACATTTTGGATGAGACTGCCGCCGCCGCTGAGATAGAGCTGCGTGCCCTTTAAGACACGGCGGAAACCGGGAATGTCGAACATGTGCAGAGATTCGACGCTGTAACGCTCGCGCGTTTCCTTCGGACGGCGGGAGAGCGCCGTGATCGGCAGAAACGGGTCGATACGCCGCAGCTCACCGACAATGGCTTCTAAAATCGCGTCGTCGCCGGAATTTCCCATGCCGTAAGCGCCGATGATGACGACGCCGTGGCGCTCGTTTGCAGCTTTCCGCTTTTCGCGGCGCAGGACTTCATCGTAAATATCGAGCTGATGGCGCGTGGTCGCTTCGACCGAAAATTCGTTTTTGGCCTTTTGAAACAGCGCCTCGCCCAGACGATGGCGCAGCGCGGGGTCGGCAGCGAGCAGCGCAAGCTTCTCGCCCAGCGCTTCAGCGTCCCCGGCGGGGAAAAGGAAACCAGTCTCGCCCTCAACAACGAGCTTCGGCACGCCGCCGACGCGGGAAGAGACGGTTGCCAGATGCGCCCGGGCGCCTTCCGTAATTGCATAAGGGAAGGTTTCCGAAAGCGAGGTCAGCGTGTTGATGTCGAGCGCCGCCATGAGCGTGTTCACATCGGAGCGCCAGCCCGCGAAGCAGACCTTTTCTGCCACGCCGAGATTTTGTGCGAGTGCTTTTAGTTCGTCCATCTGCGCGCCGTCGCCTGCAATGACAAGGCGGAGCTGCGGCTGCTTTTTTTCGGCGGCGGCAAAGCCTTTTATGAGCGTTCCGACATCCTTGACGGGGTCGAGCCGCGCCGCGATACCGACGACGACGCTCTCTTCATCACAATCGAGGCCGAGAGAACGGAGATAGCCGAGCCGGTCCGGATTTTTCGGTACGACCGAGAAATCAACGCCGTTATAAATGGTGAAAATTTCGTTTGCCGGAAACCCGCGCGAAATCAGAAGGCTCTTCATCGCGTCCGACACGCCGACGAGATAGTCTGCCTTTTTGAGCGCGAGGTCGTTGAGCGTCCCATAGACCAGAGCCGCGGCGGGACGGCCGAGATAGTCGAGCTTCGGGTCACTGTGGACTGTCGTGATCATCGGCAGACCGCAGGGCCCCTTGAGCAAACTTGCAAGGAAGTTGCCGCGTGCGCCGTGAGAGTGGATAAGGTCGTAATTCCCCTCCCGGATCATGGCTTTGAGGCGGCGGAGGACGGAAGGAATGCTGCCCTCGAGCACGATGGTTGGAATGCCGAGTGCCTCCGCCTCCTCGGAAAACTCGCCGCGCATGAAGCAGACAAGTGTGACATCAATTTCCTTCGACAGTCCCGAGAGCAGGTAATGGATGTGCGTTTTGGCGCCGCCGGTGTCACCGCCACTGATAAGATGGATAACTTTCACTGTGACTCCTCCAGATCGGCCCGAAAAAACAGCCGATTGCCGTCTTGTTAAAAAGACGGTTCTGTAATAAAATAAAAAAATACGATTATAAGCATAGAAGCAAAGCGGATACGGTTAACAATATAGCACATGGGCCGAAAACGGTCAATATTCTCAATACGGAGGCGCACATGACAACAATCTATCTCATTCGGCACGCAGAGGCCGAAGGCAACGTCTACCGCCGCATACATGGCCAGTATGATGGCCGCATTACCCCGCGCGGCTACAAACAAATCGAGTATCTTGCCGAGCGCTTCAAGGATGTCCCGATCGATGCGCTCTATGCAAGCGACCTGCGCCGTACACGCGTGACCGCAACGGCTATTACAAAATATCACGCGCTGCCCGTCTGTCTGGAACCGCGCCTGCGCGAACAGGGCATGGGCGTCTGGGAAGACCTCCCGTGGGGCAACGTTTACCGCGACGATCCGGAGACGATCGCCAATTTTGCGGTCAATCCCAAATGCTTTTTCGTGCCGGGGAGCGAGGATTATTACGTGCTGCAAGCGCGCGTCACGGCCGCGATCACCGAGATCGCAGAAAAAAACGACGGCAAGACCGTTGCCGTCGTCAGTCACGGCATGGCGATCCGCAGCTTTCTCACGGGGGTGCTCGGCCTGCCGTCCGAGCGCATCTGCGAGGTGCAGCACGGAGACAATACCTGCGTCGCAAAGCTCAGATATAAAGACGGTTCGTTTTCGATCGACTACTATAACGACAATTCCCACGTTCCGCAGCAGCTTTCGACCTTCGCAACGCAGGGCTGGTGGAAAAACAAAAACATGACCACAGCGGACACGACCAATCTTCTGTTTGAGCCGATGGACCTTACCAAGGACGCCGAACTTTACAGACAATGTTACCGGGATGGCTGGATCGCGGCGCACGGGAGCGACCGAGGCTATGTGGACGAGCCGTATCTTCGCAATGCGCGCGCGATATCCGCGCGGGACCCGCGCTGTCTGATGAAGACCTATTCCGGCGATAAATTTGCCGGCATCATCGAGCTTGACCCGGACCGGATGGCCAATGAGGGCGCGGGCTGGGTGAGCTTCTGCTATATCGTCCCGGAACTGCGCGGACAGGACTTCGGTGTTCAGCTTCTTGGTCACGCGGTGTCCTATTTCCGCGGGCAGGGCCGGCAGAGCCTGCGCCTGCACGTTTCGGAAAAGAACGAGCGTGCCATTTCGTTCTATCAGAAATATGCCTTTCGGGAGATCGGCGGCGAGCAGGGCGTTGTCTGCTGGCTAAAACTGATGGAAAAAGACCTCGAACAGTAAGGAGCACTATGGAGCGAACAGATTTTCTCCCGGTTTCCAAAGAAGATATGATCTCACGCGGATGGTATAGCTACGACTTCCTCGTCATCACCGGCGACGCCTATGTTGACCACCCGAGCTTCGGCCCGGCAGTGATCGCCCGTGTACTGGAAGCAGACGGCTTCAAGGTCGCGGTGCTTGCCCAACCGGATTGGCACGACGCTTCCGCCATCGCAGCAATGGGCGCACCGCGCTATGGCGTTTTCATCGGCGCGGGCAATCTGGACAGCATGGTCGCCCACTACACCGCCGCGAAAAAGCACCGGAGCGAGGACTTCTATTCGCCCGGCAAAAAGACCGGCCTGCGCCCGGACCGCGCCTCCATCGTCTATGCCAACCGTGCCCGCGAGGCCTTTGGAAAGGACATGCCCATCGTCCTCGGCGGACTTGAAGCGTCGCTCCGCCGTTTTGCGCACTACGACTACTGGGACGACAGGGTGCGCCGCGCCATTTTGTTCGACGCGCCGGCGGATTTACTGGTTTACGGCATGGGCGAAACGGCGACGCGCGAAATCGCCCGTCAGCTCAAGCGGAAAAGAAAGCCGTCCGCGATCCGTGACGTGCGCGGTACGGCGTTTATCTCACAGAATGCGAGCGAGTGTGCGTTTGAATATGTGACACTGCCGTCCTTTGAGGACGTCCGCGATGACAAGCGCGCCTACGCGGACGCTACGCGCGTGGAATATGAAGAGCACGATCCCGTGCGCGGACGGGCGCTCTGCCAAAGCTGCGAGGGACGCTGTCTTGTCGTGAACCCGCCGCAGATGCCGCTTTCGACGCAGGAGCTCGACCGCGTCGCGGAGCTGCCCTATACGCGGGAAGTGCATCCAATGTACGAAGCCCTCGGCGGCGTGCCCGCCATAGAGGAGGTCCGCTTTTCGGTCATTCACAACCGCGGCTGTTTCGGCGGTTGTAATTTCTGCGCGCTCGCATTCCATCAAGGGCGCATGGTCACCTCGCGCAGCCATGCCTCTGTTATCCGCGAAGTGGAAGCCATGACGCGGCACCCGCTCTGGAAAGGCTATGTTTCCGACGTCGGCGGCCCGACCGCAAACTTCGATCACCCCTCCTGCGCGCAGCAGCTCCAAAACGGTATGTGCGCAAAAAAGCGCTGTCTAGCCCCAACGCCGTGCAGAAATCTCGATGCGGACCATTCGAGCTATACGAAACTTTTGCAGGAACTGCGCGAGATCCCCGGCGTGAAAAAGGTCTTTGTCCGCAGCGGCGTGCGTTACGATTATCTCCTCTGTGAGCACAATAACGGTTTTTTAAAGGAACTGTGCAACCATCATGTCAGCGGACAGCTCAAGGTCGCCCCGGAGCACTGCGTCAATTCTGTACTCGATTGCATGGGCAAACCCCACATTGAGGTCTACGAGCGCTTCATGCAGAAATATGAAAGCATGAACGAACGCGGCGGCAAGGACCAGTATGTCGTGCCGTACCTCATGTCCTCACACCCCGGCTCTACGCTCTCGGATGCGGTCGTGCTCGCGGAATACCTGCATTCCCGCGGTCGTTACCCCGAGCAGGTGCAGGATTTTTATCCGACGCCGGGAACGATCTCGACCTGTATGTACTACACCGGCCTGAACCCGGAAACGATGCAGCCGGTCTATGTTGCAAAGACGCCGCGCGAAAAGGATATGCAGCGCGCGCTGCTGCAATGGCGGAATCCGCAGAAGCACGCGCTCGTACTCGAAGCGCTCCGCGAGGCGGGACGCGAAGACCTCATTGGCCATGACGAGCGTTGTCTCGTCCGCCCAAACGCAGGGAAAGGCGGCGGAAAAGCGCCCGGAAAAAATGCCGGAGGCAGGTCTGTCGGCAGGGGCGGACAGAGATCCGGCAGTCAGCGTACCGGAGCGGGCACAAAAAAGTCCGGCGCATCCAAAGGCGCCAAGACTCCGGAAACGGTGCCCGTTTCGGGCCGTGCCAAAGGCATGGGCGGCAAGACCGCGAAGGTGACGACACGTGTTCCGAAGCCGGATAAGCGAAAGACGGCGGATAAGGAGAAAAAGCAGCATGGACATTCGCAGCGCGGTCACTGACACTTCGTCCCCCCTCTGGCTTTACCTCATTGTTATAAATGTTGTCACCTACATCGCCATGGGTGTGGACAAGTACCGAGCTGTGAAGCAGCAGTGGCGTATTCCGGAAAAGACCCTGTTCCTGCTTGCGCTGCTTGGCGGCAGCGCGGGCGGCGTCATTGGTATGCGCTTTTTCCACCACAAGACGCGGCACAAAAAATTTGCGGTCGGCTTTCCGCTGATCCTTATCGGGCACTGCGTTCTCCTGTTCTGGCTTGCGGGCAGAGCATAAAAAAGCGGCGGGCACGAAAACTCGGCCCGCCGAAAGAATGGGGTAGTGGGATAAAGATATGAGCCCGACACACGATGTGCGCCATTGGATAAGCTGTAATTAAAGAATAGTCCGAGGCTTTGCTTTTGTAAAGAGCGAACGGACACTACTTTTGTCGAACCGGAATTTTTTTCGGCCCGGCCTTGGGAGCTGAGAGAAAATGCGGGAAATTTCCTGTGAAACGATCGCTGAAACGATTGAGAAACTGTGCATCGAGGCGGCTGTGGTCCTGCCGCCGGACGTCTGCGCGCGCATTGACGCGGCGGCGGAAACGGAGGCGTCACCATACGGCAGAGCCGTTTTGAAGGATCTCCACGACAATTTTGTCCTTGCGAAACAGGCGGGCCTGCCTGTCTGCCAGGATACGGGCATGGCGGTCGTGTTCGCCGAGCTCGGACAGGAGGTGCATATCGCAGGCGGCAGCCTTGAAGACGCCGTCAACGAGGGTGTGCGCCGGGGCTACGAAAAGGGCTATCTGCGGAAATCCGTTGTGAAAGACCCGCTGCGCCGCGTCAACACCGGAGACAACACCCCCGCCGTGCTGCATTTGCGGCTGGTTTCGGGTGACCGGCTCAAACTCACGGTCGCGCCAAAGGGCTTTGGGAGCGAGAACATGAGCGCGATGAAGCTGCTGCTGCCCTCCGCTTCGCCGGACGAAGTGCTCGAGTTCATTGTTGAAACGGTCGATCGGGCCGGGTCAAATCCCTGTCCGCCGGTCGTGGTCGGCGTCGGTCTCGGCGGGACCATTGAAACGGCTGCCCTGCTGGCAAAGACGGCACTGTGCCGCCCGCTCAACGGCGCAAACAGCGATCCGTTTTATGCGGCGCTGGAGAAAACGGCTCTCGAGCGCGTCAACGCGCTCGGCACCGGACCGCAGGGTTTTGGCGGGACGACCACCGCGCTCGCCGTCAACATAGAGACCTATCCGACGCATATTGCGGGCCTGCCCTGCGTTGTCAACATGGGCTGTCATGCCACGCGTCACGCAAGCGCGACGCTCTGAATAAATTTGACAAAACGGGGCATGATACTTCTGAAACCAGTCAAAGGAGTATCGATACGATGGTTATTGACAAAATCGCTCTTGTGCTGTCGATCATCGGCGGCATCAACTGGGGCCTCGTCGGCTTTTTCCGCTTTGATCTTGTGTCCTACCTTTTTGGTGGCCAGACTGCCATGGCAAGCCGCGTGGTCTACGCGCTAATCGGCCTTGCGGCCCTTTGGTGCATTTCGCTTCTGTTCCGCGACAGAGGCGAAGTGGACGAAACCTAACACTGCGGAAAACGGCGCCTTTCCTTTTTGGAAAGGCGCTTTTCCTTTTTCGAAAATCGCGAAATATTGTTCTTGCCGCCCGCTTCCGGCAAAATCTGCACTAGATATGGTGTAGTATTCGATCAAAGGCCACCAGATGGAACGATAACTGCGGACAAGCTACCGCAGAGCACGACAAAGGAGAAGATCAAAATGCAGGTTTTGAAAAGGAATAACCGCATCGAGCGCAGCAGCATTACATACCTTCCCGTAGACGCGATCTACCCGAGTTCCGTGCAGCCGCGCAAGCGCTTTCAGCAGGACGCGCTGATAGAGCTTTCGGAGAGCATCGCGCAGTATGGCGTGTTGAATCCGCTGACCGTGCGCCGGCGGGGCTCGAGCTATGAGCTGATCGCGGGGGAGCGGCGGCTGCGCGCGGCGACGCTTGCGGGCCTGCGTGAAGTGCCCTGCATCGTTATCGACGCCAATATGGAGGACGCCAGTCTGATCGCGCTTGTGGAAAATCTTCAGCGGCGCGACCTCGACTTTGTGGAGGAGGCGGAGGGCATTGCCCAGCTCATTTCCCTCTTTGGCATGTCGCAGGAAGAAGCGGCGCGGCGGCTGGGTAAATCACAGCCGTCGATTGCGAACAAGCTGCGGCTTCTGCGCCTGCCGAAGGATGTGCTCGACGGACTGCGCGACGAGGGGCTTACGGAACGCCACGGGCGGGCGCTTCTGCGTCTGCCCGACGAGGACGCCCAGCGCAGCGCCCTGCACGAGATGGTCGCGCGGCAGATGAATGTGTCGGCGGCGGAGGCCTATGTCGAGGAGCTGCTTTCGGTGCCGCAGGAGGAGAACCCGGAGGAGACCCAGTCCCGACGCAAGACCATGTTCGTTTTGAAAGATGTCCGCGTTTTTTTAAATACACTGGCGCATGGACTGGATATGATGAAACAAGGCGGCATCGATGCCGATCTGCAAAAACATGAAACGGATACGGAACTTGTGCTCACGATCAGTATCCCAAAGCAGAAATAAAATACGCCCGGCGGTATTCTGCTGCCGGGCGTATTTTTGTGCGCAAGGGACGAACATTTTTTTCCTTTCAGACTACCTTTTACAATGAGGACAAATACATGTGAAGAGAATTTGACGAAATTGTTAACGAGCCGTAAAAGAAAACGAAAAAATTTATTAAATATAGTAGCTTGTCTAATTCTGTCCAATCATGTAAACTAAACGAGTAAGCGGCAATATCGGTTTTCGTTATCTGCCGTCTTTTTCTTTCTATCGCGGTCAAGGCAATGGCAGAGCGGCGTTCGGCAGCGCCGCGGACAGGCTTGCCATAGCGGCGCGGATGGATGATGAAGGATGAGGGGTGAATGATCGTGCAGCTTTTAGAAGACCGCATTCTCCGGGACGGCAAGGTGAAGGACGGTAACGTTTTAAAAGTGGATAGTTTCCTCAATCACCAGATGGACGTAAAGCTCTTTGGCGAGATGGCAAAGGAGTTTTATAACCTTTTTCACGCAGATAATGTCAATAAAATACTAACCATAGAGGCTTCCGGGATAGGGATTGCATGCATTACGGCGCAAGCATTCGACTGTCCCGTTATTTTTGCCAAAAAAACCAAGACGAAAAACATTGCGGGTGAGGTCTACACCTCCAAGGTCGAGAGCTTCACGCACGGCGTGGTGTACGATATCATCGTTGCAAAGGAATTTTTGGGGCCGGATGACCGCGTTCTCATTATTGACGACTTTCTCGCAAACGGTGCGGCGCTGACCGGCCTTGCGGACATCGTTTCGCAGGCGGGAGCGACGCTGGTCGGCGCGGGCATCGCTGTCGAAAAGGCGTTTCAGCCCGGCGGGGAACTGCTGCGCAGGCAGGGCATGCGCGTTGAGTCGCTCGCGCGTATCGCTTCCATGAGTCCCGGACATATTACTTTCATCCACTAGAGCGCGCAATTGCCACTGGCAAATTTAATAAAAAAATCAGTATGGAGGAACAGAAATGAAAAAATTCACAGCACTGCTTCTGGCGCTGGCAATGGTTTTCGCTCTGGCGGCCTGCGGCAGCAAGACGGAAACATCCCCCGCAGCGAGCGCGGACGCTTCGGACGCCGCTTCTGATGTCAAGATCGGCATCGTACTCGTCGGCGATGAGAACGTCGGCTACGACTCCGCCCACATCGAGGGCATCAAGGCTGCTGCCAAGACCTGCGGCATCGCGGATGAACAGATCATCTGGAAGTACAACATCGAAGAGAACGAAAAGTGCGCTGACGCGATCGACGACCTTGTCTCTCAGGGCTGCAAGTATGTATTCTCCGACAGTTATGGTCACCAGAGCTACATGCAGGACGCTGCCAGCAAGAACCCGGATGTCACTTTCATTGCTCTGACGGGTGATACCGCCGCGACCTCCGGCCTCAAGAACCTCAAGAACGCTTTCAACTACACCTTTGAGTCCCGCTATGTTTCCGGCGTTGTTGCCGGCATGAAGCTCAAGGAACTCGTTGACGCCGGCAAGATCACCGACGCCAACAAGGACGCCAACGGCAACATCAAGATCGGCTATGTCGGCGCTTTCAGCTATGCGGAAGTCGTTTCCGGCTACACCGCTTTCTATCTCGGCGTGAAGTCCATCGTGGACAATGTCGTCATGGACGTTCAGTACACCAACTCCTGGTATAATCCGACCGCCGAGGGCGAAGTCGCAAAGAAGCTCGTTGCCTCCGGCGACGTCATCATCAGCCAGCACGCTGACTCCACCGGCGCTCCCTCTGCCTGCGAAGAACTCAACAAGAGCGGCACCACCGTTTTCTGCGTGGGCTACAACGTTGACATGCTCTCCGTTGCTCCGACCGCGGCACTCACCAGCGCACAGAACAACTGGAGCGTCTTCTATACCTATGCTTTCGACTGCATCACCAAGGGCGAAGAGATCAAGACCGACTGGGCAGCCGGCTATGATCAGGACGCCGTTATGATCTCCAAGCTCGGCGCTTCCTGCGCAGAGGGAACCGAAGCCAAAGTCCAGGAAGTCGAAGCCGCTCTCAAGGACGGCAGCCTCAAGGTCTTTGACACCAGCAAGTTCACGGTCGACGGCCAGAACCTCAGCAGCTACACCAAGGCTTACGGCATGAACGATCAGGAATGCATCAAGGACGGCGCTTTTGAGGAATCCACCCTCCGCAGCGCACCGTACTTCGACATCCGCATTGATGGTATCACGGAGATCAACGGCAAGAACTAAGCCAGAATAGGAACTGGGGCCGCTCTATGCGGGGCGGCCCCATACGCCTGTCTTTCCCTGAAGGGCATGCGAAAACGGCCCTCGCGTCTGTCGACCCAACAGGGACGGCAAACCGGACGCGGAGCCGCCGCGCGCCTTTCAGGGAGCGACAGGAAAAGACAAAGCACGCGGAGCCACCCGTTTCGGGAGACTCCGCAAAACGATTTTTTAAAGGGGGCATCAGCCATGGTCAACAGTGAGGCCGCCGTCCGTATGCGCGACATCACGAAGACCTTCGGGTCCGTCACAGCGAACGACCGCGTCTGGCTCGATATCTACAGAGGTGAGATTCTCGCGTTGCTCGGCGAGAACGGCAGCGGCAAGACGACCCTGATGAACATGCTCGCCGGTATCTACTATCCGGACGCCGGTGAAATCTATGTCGACAACCGTGAGGTTTCCATCCGGAGTCCGAAGGATGCCTACGATCTCGGTATCGGCATGATCCACCAGCACTTCAAGCTCGTGGACGTATTGACCGCCGCGGAGAACATCATCCTCGGTATGCCCGGCAGGGAAAGACTCAATATGCGCGAGGTCGACGAGAAGATCCGCGAGATCTGCTCGCTTTACGGCTTTGAAGTGGACCCTGGGCAGAAGATCTATGACATGTCCGTTTCCCAGAAGCAGACGGTCGAGATCGTTAAAGTCCTCTACCGCGGCGCGGACATCCTCATTTTGGACGAACCGACCGCTGTTTTGACCCCGCAGGAGACGGATAAGCTCTTTGCGGTCCTGCGCAACATGCGCGAGGACGGCAAGGCTGTCGTCATCATCACGCACAAGCTCCATGAGGTCGAGGAACTGTCCGACCGCGTGGCGATCTTGCGCCGGGGACAGTTTGTCGGCGATATGCCGACGGCGCAGACGAACGCCGCCGAGATGACGAATATGATGGTCGGCCACCCCGTATCCCTCAACATTGAGCGCCCCGAACCGAAAGACCCGAAGCCCCGCATCATTGTCGAGGGACTGACGGTGAAGGACATCGAAGGCGTCACGAAGCTGCAGGATGTCTCTTTTACGGCGAATTCCGGCGAGATTTTGGGCATTGCGGGCATCGCCGGCTGCGGCCAGAAGGAACTGCTGGAGGCCATCGCGGGCCTGCAGCCGGTTGAGGCCGGTTCCATCACCTACATTGACCCGAAGACGGGGGAAAAGGAAGAACTCATCGGCAAGGACCCGCGCGCCATTTCCGCGATGGGCGTTGCCCTCTCCTTTGTGCCGGAGGACAGGCTTGGCATGGGCCTTGTCGGCAGTATGGATCTGACGGACAACATGATGCTCCGCTCCTTCCGCAGGGGCAGATCGATCTTTGCGGACCGCAAGACGCCGCATGCGCTTGCCGAGCGCGTTGTGGATGAGCTTGAGGTGAACACCCCGGGTATTTCGACCCCGGTGCGGAAGCTCTCGGGCGGCAATGTTCAGAAGGTCCTTGTCGGTCGCGAGATTGCCGCCGCGCCGACCGTCCTCATGACGGCCTATGCCGTCCGCGGTCTTGACATCAACTCCTCTTACACGATCTATGATCTGATCAACCGCCAGAAAGAAAAGGACGTTGCCGTTTTGTATGTCGGCGAAGACCTCGATGTGCTGCTCGAACTGTGTGACCGCATCCTCGTCCTCTGCGGCGGAAAAGTCAGCGGCATCGTTGACGGCCGGAGCGCCGAGAAGCGGCAGGTCGGCATGATGATGACGAAGCTTGGAGGGGAGACTGCAAAATGAAAAAGGAAGCGAAAGAACCGCTCGTCCGCATTGCGCGGCGCGAGTCGATGCCCGTTTGGAAGGCGTGGTGCATCCGGCTTCTGGGCCTGCTCGTGGCCCTTGCCGTCTGTGCGATCGTCATTTTTGCGATGGTCAAATTAAACCCCTTGAAGGTCTACGGGGCCATGTGGCAGGGCGCGTTCGGTACCCCGCGCCGCAGCTGGATCACCATGCGCGACACGATGATGCTCCTGTGCATTGCCGCCGGATTGGCGCCGGCGTTCAAGATGCGCTTTTGGAATATCGGCGCGGAGGGGCAGATCCTCGTCGGCGGCATCGTGACCGCCGCCGTGATGATCTATGGCGGCAACAGCCTGCCCACGTGGGGGATCTTGGCGATCTCGTTTGTCGTCAGCCTTATCGCCGGCGCGGTCTGGGGCCTCATCCCCGCCATTTTCAAAGCGCGCTATGACACGAACGAAACGCTTTTTACCCTGATGATGAACTACGTTGCCATCCAGATCACCTCCTTCTGCGTCGCCAAATGGGAGAACCCCGCAGGCTCCAATACCGTCGGCGTTATCAACCCCAAGACGAACGCGGGCTGGTTTCCGGCGATCTTCGGTCAGGAATATATGCTCAATGTACTGCTGGTCCTCAGCGTGACCATATTCGTCTACATCTACCTGCGTTACTCGAAACATGGCTATGAGATCGCCGTCGTCGGCGAGTCCGAGCGCACCGCGCGCTACATCGGCATTGACGTTAAGCATGTCATTCTCCGCACGATGGTGCTCTCCGGCGCGATCTGCGGCCTGTCCGGCTTCCTCGCCGTCGCGGGCGCGTCGCACACGATCTCGACGAGCACGGCCGGCGGACGCGGCTTCACCGCGATCATCGTCGCGTGGCTTGCAAAATTCAACAGCTTTGTGATGATCCTCGTTGCGCTGCTGATCGTCTTTCTTGAAAAGGGCGCCATCCAGATCGCCTCGCAGTACAACCTCAACGACTCCGCTTCGCAGATGATCGAGGGTATCATCCTGTTCTTCATTCTCGGCAGCGAATTTTTCATTGACTACCGCACCATCTGGCGCAAAAAAGGCATCGGGGAGGTAACGGCTCATGATTAAGTTTCTTGCGCTCATGCAGGCTGCGATCGTTTTCGGGACGGTCATTCTCTATGGCTCCATGGGTGAAATTCTGACCGAGAAGTCCGGCAACCTCAACCTCGGCGTGCCGGGCATCATGTATCTCGGCGGTATTGCCGGCCTTGCCGGTGCGTTCCGCTATGAAATGGTCGCCGCAAATCCGAACAACACGGCGGCGTTTCTCATCGCGCTTGCCTGCGCGTTGGGCGCATCCGTCCTCGGCGCCCTTGTCTACTGCTTTCTGACGGTCACGCTCCGCGCGAACCAGAATGTCACCGGCCTTACGCTGACCATCTTCGGCACGGGCCTTGCCAATCTCTACGGCGGCGCGATGAACAAAATGGCGGGCGGCGTCGGCCAGATCTCCGTGGACACCGCGTCGAGCGCTTTCCGCGCCACGATCCCGCCTTTCCGCAGTCTGCCGCTTCTAAACGGCCTCGGCTGCCTTGTCTATATCGCCATTATCATCGCAATTCTCATGAGCTGGTTTCTCAACCGCACGCGCCGTGGTCTCAATCTCCGGGCGGTCGGGGAGAGCCCCGCGACGGCGGACGCGGCCGGTATCAACGTCACGAAGTACAAGTACGTCTCCACCTGCGTCGGCTGCGCCATCTCCGGTCTCGGCGGGCTCTACTACGTTATGGACTATATCAAGGGCACATGGGCCAACGACGGCGGCATCGGCTCCCTCGGCTGGCTCGCCGTTGCACTCGTCATCTTCGCCCGCTGGAAGCCCCTGCACGCGATCTGGGGCTCCTATCTCTTCGGCATTCTGTTCTGGCTCTACTACTACCTGCCGGACCTCTTCCACATGCAGATCACGCGCTCGTCGCAGGAGCTGTGGAAGATGCTGCCCTATGCCGTGACGATCATCGTGCTGGTCGGCGCTTCGATGAAGCACAAGCGCGAAAACCAGCCACCCGCAAGTCTCGGACTTGCCTATTTCCGCGAGGAACGATAAGAAAAAGCAGTGGGAGCGCCATCAAGCGGCGCTCCCATTTTTTCAGTAGCACAGGTAGACGACAAATTAGACATTCTGTTCAAAAAGAACTTGTAATTTCTGTTTCCCTACGGTAAACTGGAATCATCGGATTCCAGTTTGAGAGAGAATACAAGGAGGAAAGATATGGATATCTATAGCCCTTACGACTACGACATCCTTCACTGGTACAGCAGCCTGTCCGGCGGTGTGATCGCCTTTTACTGGTGCCTTCTCGCCATATCCATTGCCGCAATGTGGATTTTGTTCCAAAAAGCGCATGAGGAGGGCTGGGCTTCTCTGATTCCGTTTTACAACACCTATGTCCTTTTCAAGATCACGTGGGGCAACGGCTGGCTGTTTTTGCTCCTGCTCATCCCGTTTGCCAATTTTGTCATCTATATCATCACCATGGTGAAGCTGGCGCGTGTCTTTGGCAAGGGCGGCGGTTTTGCCTGCGGCTTGATTTTCCTCAACACCATTTTTCTCTGCATTATGGCCTTTGACAACAGCATCCAGTATGTGGGGGTCAATGGGGAGTATGCAAACAACGGCGGATACGGATACGGGAACGGCGGCGCCTACGGCCCGAACGGCACATACCGCGACCCGTACACGCAAACAGGCTATCAGTCACAGACCGGGTATCAGAATCCGTACAACGGCGGCGCGAGCCAGAACGGCTACAGTCAGAACCCGTATAATGGCGGCGCAAGTCAGAGCGGCTATACGCAGAGCCCGGAAAACAGCGCCTACTACTACAAAGATACCGGCGCATCGGCGCAGAGCCAGCCAGATCCTTCTTCCGATCCGCCTGCGTGGGGGAGCGCACAGAATGCGGGCGGCGTGAAGTTTTGTCCGAACTGCGGTACAAAACTCGAAGCGGACATCAAGTTCTGTCCGAACTGTGGCGCAAAACAGTAAAAATGACAAACAAGCTCCGCTTCGGCGGAGCTTTTTTACGCCTAGCGTATCGCGGCGATCAGCGCGTCGGTCGTCTCGGCCTTCGTCGCCCAGCTCGTCGCAAAGCGGATGACGCGGCCCGTTTCCGTTCGGCCCCAGTCGGAAAAGCAGAAGTCCTCCGCGAGCTTATCGCAGAGCGCGTCCGGCAAGATTGGAAACTGCTGATTCGTCGGCGAGTCATACAAAAACGGGAAGCCGGACGCACGCAGCGCCGCCTTCAGCCGCATTGCCTCGTCAATGGCGTGACGCGAGATGTCGAGATACAGGCCGTCCGTGAAAAGGGTCTCGAACTGGATACCGAGCAGACGGCCTTTCGCGAGCAGGCCGCCGTGCTGCTTGATGCTGTAGCGGAAATCGGGCGTCAGCGCCCGGTTCGTCACACACACCGCTTCGCCAAAGAGCGCGCCGACTTTGGTGCCGCCGATGTAAAAGACGTCGCAGAGGCGGGCAAGGTCCGGGAGCGTCAGGTCGGCAGAGTCCGCCATGAGCCCGTAGCCCAGTCGTGCGCCGTCAAGATACAGCGGTAGGTGCTTTTCATCGCAGACCGTTCGGAGCGCTTCAAGCTCCGCTTTGGTGTAGAGAAGGCCGGTTTCGGTCGGGTGGGAGATGTAGACAAGCCCCGGCTGGACCTGGTGTTCGTGCGTTGCGTCGTTGAAGTGCCCCTCGACGAGCGCGCGAAGCTGTGCGGCCGTAATTTTGCCGCACGCGGTCGGAATGGTCAGT
>JBMNPV010000037.1:0-17507 GCA_050943775.1 Oscillospiraceae bacterium | reverse complement strand
CCGGGCTCTATATGGAAAACCCGGATTCCGTCCGCTTTATTCTCAACTGCGAAACGGCGCTTTACAATGCCGGGATCTATGCGGATATTCAGAAGCGCCCGCCGGGACGTTTTGAGGACTCGAACAATCCCATGGTCCGTGCGATCATGGCCGGACTTGCGGACGGCAGCATCAGTCCGGATGTGGATGTAAAGGAGATCTATTACAATGCCTATGACGCGATCCTCGGCACGATGCAGCGTCAGGTGATGGGTTCGACCCTTTGCGATCTCGACAGCGGGCAGCGTATGGCGCACCTGTGTGATCTCTTTATCAGCGCCTTTCAGGGAAAAATCTGAACGTTTTTGCGCTCCGTTCTGTGCGGAGCGCAAAAGCGTGATTATAGATGTCATAGCAAATGACATGTAGCGATACAAGCTTCCGTTGTACCGAGGCGGGGCGGAAAGCTTTGCTCACAAATGTCATAATAAATGACATTTGTGAGCAGGAAAAATGACAAGGAGCGCAAAGATATGGAAAAGACAGTGATCGCGCTTGCCGGAAAGGGCGGCGTTGGCAAAACCTCGATCGCGGCGGAGATCGTCCGCGAGCTGGTGCGCGCGTACCCCGAGGCGCGCATACTTGCAATCGACGCGGACCCGGCTGTGGGCCTAGAAACGGCCCTGGGCGTACATGCGGACTACACGCTCGACGACGTCCGCAAGGAGATCGTCGCGGCGGGCGAGGGCAGCCGCGAAAAAAAGCGCGCGCTCGAACTGCTGGGGGAGAGCCGCTTCCGCGTGCTTAACGCGATGGTAGAAACGGACGGCTTTGCGTTCATCGCGGTCGGCCGGCCCGAAGCCGCGGGCTGCTATTGCAGCGTCAATGCCTATCTGCGGGAGGTCATTTCCGCGCTGGCGGACGAATTCGACTTCGTCGTTATCGACGGCGAGGCGGGTGTTGAGCAGATCAACCGCCGCGTGATGGAAAAGGTGACGCATCTTTTGCTGATTACCGACCCCAGCAAAAAGGGCACGCAGGTCGTGCAGACCGTCAAGCGCGTTGCCGACGAGCTGACCATGTATCAGAAATGCGGCGTCATCGTCAACCGCATGAACGACGAGAAGCTCAAGCAGTATCTGGAGCTCGGCGATATTCCGCTGCTGGCATGTATTCCGGATGACCCGGCGCATGCGCTGGCGGACGTTCAGGGGAAAAGTGTCTGGGATCTGCCCGAAAATGGTATTCTGGCCAAAGGCGTGCGTGGAGCGCTGCAGGCTTTGAATATATGTGTGTGAAGAATTGAAAGAGGTGGGAAATTGAAAGACCTGAAGCATTTATACTACTTTGAAAACCTGCTGAACGACGCGAACAACGAGCTCGTCCGGCAGGCGCAGGCCGAGGGGAAGATCGCTGTGGGATATACCTGTTACCACATGCCCGAGGTCCTGCTCAATCTGGACGGCTGCTTCTCCGTGCGTCTGCGTGCGCCGAGAACGGGGTCCATGGATATCGCGACCTATTACATGTCCAATGCGACCTGCGAGTACGCGCGCGCCCTGCTGGAGCGCGGACTCGACGGCGGCTACAAATTCCTCGATGCGATGGCGGGTGTGGACGTCTGCGAGTGCATGAACCGCAGCATGGAGAATATGGAGCTCCTCGGCGTTGCAGACCCCGATAAGAAGGGCTTTTTCTGGTGCAATCTGGACTCGCCCTGCCACGACAACGAGGACGCCGTAAAGCACGTTACCGAGCAGGTGACGAGAAAAGTGCTCAAGCCCCTGCACGAAAATTACGGAATCGATATTTCGGATGCCGCCGTCCGCAAGGCGGTCGAGGAGCACAACGAAGTCTGCCGCCTGATCACCGAGATCGGCAATTTCCGCAAGCTCGAAAATCCGCCCATCACAGGCTACGAGTTCCACATTCTTACGCTCGCGACCTACACCTGTCCGAAATACCTCATCGTCGACAAACTCCGCGAGACACTTGAGGAGATCAAGACCCGGGAGCCGGACACCAAAAAGAAGTATCGCGCCCGTGTCGTCATCGTCGGCTCCGAGATCGACGACCCCGAGCTCATCTCGCTGATCGAGGAGTCTGGTGCGCTCGTTGTCGCTGACCGCTTCTGCTACGGCAGCATCCCCGGCCGCCAGGAGATCATCCTCAACGACGAGGAGGACGCCGTTACGCAGGTCGTCCGCGACTACCTGCGTTCGACGCTCTGCGTCCGCCATGTGGAGCCGGCGAAGATCCAGAAGCGACTTGATACGGCCGAGCAGCTCTACAAGGACTACAACGCGGACGGCATCATCTACGAACAGATGAAGTTCTGCACCTATTGGTCCTACGAGCGCGCGCTCGCAAGCCACATTATGCAGGATGAGTACCACATCCCGACCCTCTCCATCGACCGGCCCTATATGTCCCGTTCGAGCGGACAGCTTCGCACACGTGTGCAGGCTTTCGTTGAGAGCATCGAGATCAAGAAGATCAAAGCAAAACGCGCTGCAAAGGAGGCAAAGTGACCATGGCATATAACCCGAAAACCGGAAAGGGCCTCGGAAGCCTCTATTCCAGTGACAAGCGCTATATGAAGCACCGCGAGTGGCGCGGTTTCAGGGACACCATGTACGACTATTGGCGCTGGCTCAAGCTCCTCGGAATGCTTGGCAGAACGCTCATGCCCGTCGCGCCGCAGATGATGAGAGCCCTCAAGCGCTACCGCTGGATGGTATCCTATCTCACGACCCCGGCTTTTGTCGACCGCCATACGATCGGCCTGCGCAAGTATGAACTGCGCTACACGCACATGCAGTTTTACGCTGTGCTGCAAAACTCCGCGCGCATGATCAAGGAGATTCTGGAGCGCGACGAAAACCTGAACCCCGGCTCAAAAAGAGCGGCCGAGCTCCGCAAAAAGACCATCATTTTCGACGAGATGATGCCCATTCAGATCATGAACGGCTTCCCGACGCTCAAAGGCATCCTCATCCAGATGGTGCCGATCTTCATGGCGGGCGAGGTCGACCAGCAGGCGAACATGTATTACATCGACGCCATCGAGCACTTCGGCCTTGCGCCGGACGTCTGCCCGCTGCCCGCTGCCGAGGCCGGCTGCTGCGTCGTCAACGACTATCCGCGCATCGCGTCCGCCTATATCGGCAGCACGATGCCCTGCGACGGTTCTGTTTCCAACAACATGTACAGCCAGCGTTACTTCAAGCTCCCGACCTATACCATTGCACCTCCGCAGCGCTTCAACGAGCCGGAGGTGCAGGAGTACGC
Source organism: Oscillospiraceae bacterium (assembly GCA_050943775.1). Taxonomy (GTDB): domain Bacteria; phylum Bacillota; class Clostridia; order Oscillospirales; family Oscillospiraceae; genus UBA2658. The sequence continues at coordinate 14,237 of JBMNPV010000037.1, read as the reverse complement.
CGTCAAGAACCTTTGGGGTGCGGTCGAGTTTATCGAAAAGCAGTTCAACGTCAAATTTGACTGGGACGCTTTCTTTGAGGGCGTCAAGCGCTACAACAACGAAACGAAGTACATGCTTGAAAAGTGGGACGTCAACTGCACGCCGTATCCGCAGATCTGCGGCGCGGCACTGGCACTCCACCGCGAGTATGAAATGCAGATCGCGAGCGCGCTCGACCCGAGAATGGGAAAACTCGACGCAAAGACCTGCAAGCTCATGCAAAAGGGCTATGCGTACGACAAAAAGCACGACAACAAGGCAAAATACCGCGCCATTGTCTGGTCCTGCCCGGCGCACTACTACTCCAACTTTACATACTGGGCGGAAAACTGCTGGGGCATCAAGACCCTCGTCGATATGGAGTGCATGCTCTCGCACCACTTCTATGACGAGCACGACAAGCAGAAGGTCCTTGTGGACATGGCGCGCGGCTATGAGCGCATGACCATGCGTTCCCACTCCAACGGCGGCTATGTCAACGCGCTGGACGAGTGCTGGAAGATGTGCGAAAAGTTCGATGCGAACATTGTTTTCATGTACAACCACGTCTCCTGCAAGAACTTCGCAGGATTGCAGGGCCTTTTTGAGGATCAGGCACGCGAACGCGGCATCCACCTTATCTGGATCGAACACGACCTCATGGACCCGCGTACCGTTTCCCGCAAGGCCATGCGCGACCGCGTCAACCGCTACATGACGACGGTTTTCCGCGCGACCCCGCTCGATCCCACGCTCTGCGATTATGACGACGATCTGACTTGGTAAAGGAGTACAAAAAATATGAAATATTTTGGCGGATGCGATGTAGGTTCTACCTACACCAAATGTGTTATACTGGATGAAAACGGTAAGATGATCAGCGATGTGACCATTCGCAGTAAGATCAACGCCGAGAAAAGCTCGGCGGAGGCCCTCGACCTCGCCTGCAAAAAGGTGAAAGGCCTCGGCGGCCCCGACAAGCTCGCCTATCTCGTCGGCACCGGCTACGGCCGCAACAAGGTCCCCTCGGCGGATGAAAACATCTCGGAGATTTCCTGCCATGCGATGGGCGTGCATGTCACAGACCCGAAGATCAAGGCCATCATCGACATTGGCGGTCAGGACGTCAAGGGCATCTCGGTCGATACGGATGGCACCGTCGCTTCCTTTGCGATGAACGACAAGTGCGCCGCCGGTACGGGCCGCTTCTTTGAGGCAATGGCGAACGCGTTTGAAATGTCGCTCGACGAATTTTCCAAGCTTTCGCTCTCCGCAAAAAATGTCATTCCCATCACCGCGCAGTGCACCGTTTTTGCCGAAAGCGAGGTCATCACCCTCGTCGGCGAGGGCAAGCCGCGCGACGAGATCGCCGCGGGCATCGAGATGGCAGTTGCCAAGCGCTGCTTCGTTATGGCCAAAAAAGCCGGCGCGAACGGCACCATCACGCTCACGGGCGGCTGCGCCAAGAACGCCGGTCTTAAAAAGGCCATTGAGGATGTGCTGCGCATCAAGGTTGTAGAGCTCAAAACCGACCCGCAGCTCATGGGCGCGCTCGGCGCCGCCGAATTTGCGCGCCAGAAAGGATTGGAGGCGTAAATATGGCCTGGTACTGGATCGTACTGATCGTGATCGCAGCGCTCTTTGTGCTGACCTTCACGGTGTATATCACGAACGCCGACATGAAGCTAGCGGCGAAAATCTACGACAAGGCGCTTGCGAAGTTTGACAGCCAGCAGCGCGAAGAGAAACTCTGATGAAAATTTTTGACGAGCTGATTTCGAACGTACAGAAGCTTTTAACGCCGCTTTCAACGGCGCACTTTGCCTTTGACCCGGCGAAGGCGGCACGGGAGGGCGAGCCGAACGCGCTCATTTTGCGCCGCGACATGGCCTTTGAACTGGGGGAGGGCTCCTTCCCCAGCGTGAGCCTCACCGCCGTCACGCAGGACGCTTCGCTCGTGCCGGAGGACGCGGTTTATGTCTGCGGTCCTGATCTCGGAGAAATTCGAGGAGACTGTGCCTTTGCCCGCGTGACCGTGATCCGGACGGACGACATTTATGAAAAGGGCGATCAGGCGGCCTACGCGCTTATCAAGAACATGGAGGTCAAAAAGTTTGAGGTCGCGCCCGAAGGCTACATGATGCGCCCCTCGGCGCTCACGAACCGCGAACAGGTCCGCGTGTCGAAAAAGGCCGTCAAAGCGGGGCTGCGCTTTGAGAATGTCGGGAGTCTGCTCATCAAAAAGTATCACGAAAACCGGCATGTCCAAGCCGTGGCGATCTACTTCGTCACGCTCCCGGAGGCGCCCTATGCAGAGCTTGACAGCTTTGCGGACCGGACAGTGCAGCTCGCTTCGACACTCAACCGCGCACTTGCGGACGTCAGCATGAACTGTCGCGCCTGTGAGTGGAAGCCGGTTTGCGACGCGGTGGACGGGATGAAGGAGTTGCACCAGCGGACTGCCGCAAAGCACTAACGTATGCAATGCCGGGATGCCCGGTATGATTGGAGGAATACAGTTGAAAGAAAGAAGAAACGACCCTGAAATTCAGAAGCTGACAGACAGCTTCGGTGACTGGTTTCAGGGCGGATGCAAAAACGAGATCGGCAATGCCGCGAAGATGACGCAGGAGCTTTGGCCCTATACGTCCATTTTCTCACCCATTCAAGTCGGCAGGCTGCAGATCAAAAACCGCGTTGTCATGGCCCCAATGGGCAACCTCATGATGTGCGAGGAAAACGGACGCCCGAACGAAAAGATGATCGCCTACTTCACCGCGCGCGCCAAGGGCGGCACGGGCCTCATCACATCGGGCCTCATCCCCATCAGCCACGGCATCGACCCGACTGTTTCGGAGATCAACAATGAAGTCATGATGCCGCGCATCAGCGGCAGCCGCACGGTTATGTCCGGCTGGCGCACCATTGCGGAGAACTGCCACTGCTACGGCAGCCGCTTTTTCATCCAGCTCACGCCGGGCCTCGGCCGCGTCGGTCCCCCGACCTGCCTGGTGCAGCGCAAGAAGTTCCCGGTGTCCGCGTCCTTTAATCCGAACTTTTACATCCCCGAGCTGCCCTGCATGCGTCTGACGGACCATGCGCTTGGAAAGATCATCAAAAACGCCGGTCAGGCCGCCGCAGACGCGAAAGCCTGCAAGATCGACGGCGTGTATCTCCACGGCCATGAGGGTTATCTCCTCGAGCAGATGACGAATCCCGCTTTCAATCACCGCAAGCTTTCAAAATACGCCGACTGGCAGCGCTTCGGTCTCGACATGGTCAAGGAGATCCGCAACCGCGTCGGCCCGAACTACCCGATCATGTACCGCATCGACCTCTCCCTCGCACTTGACGAGACCTACGGTGAGCGCATGAATGAGGTCAAATCCCTCAAGAAGTTCCACGGCGGCCGCACGATCGCGCAGACGCTCGAATACATGGACAATCTCGTCAAGGCGGGCGTCGATATATTTGATGTGGACATCGGCTGTTACGACAACTGGTGGCTTCCGCACCCGCCCGCAGGCATGCCGGCAGGCTGTTTCCTCGAAGTGTCCAAGATCGTCAAGGACCACTTTGCGGAAAAGAAGATCCTTTCCAATCTCGGCGTGCCGGTACCGGTCGTTGCGGTCGGCAAGCTCGGCTATCCGGACATTTCGGAGCGCGCCATCCGCGATGGTATGTGCGATATGGTCATGCTGGGCCGCCCGCTTTTGGCGGACCCCGAATGGTGCAACAAGGCCTACGCCGGAAAGGTTGCGGACATCTGCCCCTGCATCGGCTGCCAGGAGGGCTGCGTCAACGAGTTCGTTGAGGGCGGCCACATCAAGTGCGCCGTCAACGCGCGTACGGGCTTTGAGGATGTTTTCCCCGAAAACCCGCCCCGGACCGAGACGCCGAAGAAGATCGGCGTTGTCGGCGCGGGTCCCGCAGGCATTATCTTTGCCGTGAACGCGGCCAAGCGCGGCCACACGGTCGAGCTTCTGGAGGCCTCGTCCCGCATCGGCGGCAAGGTCGTTCCCGGCAGCGTTCCGGCGGTGAAGTTCGACTTTGCAAACTACCTTGAATGGCTTGAAAAGCAAGTCAAGGACGCGGAAGCGCTCCCGAACTTTACGCTTCGGCTCAACACCGAGGTCACGAACGAGTATCTCAAGGAGCAGAAGTACGACGCGGTCGTCGTTGCAAGCGGCACACGGAACTTCACACCGCGCATCCCCGGCATCGATCAGGTAAAGCCCGTGCAGGCGACCGACCTGCTCGTCAATCCGAAGCTCATGGGCGACGCGAAAAACGTCGTTGTCGTGGGCGGCGGCGTTGTCGGCTGCGAAACAGCCTACTGGCTCCGCTATGAGTACGACAAGAACGTGCAGGTCGTCGAGATGCTGCCGAACTTCATGCAGGGCGCGTGCACCGCAAACCGCGGCCACCTGCTGCACTACATGGAAACGGCGGGCGTGAAGCTTCACAACTGCGCGAAGGTCGACTCCTTCGGCCCCGGCAAAGTGAATATCGTCAAGAATATTTCCAAGGGCGCTCCGGACCCGTACAACACATGGCAGCCGCTGCTCCCGGAGAATATCCCGAACCCGCTGGCAAAAAAGATCGGACCCGAGACGAAGAACATTTCACTCGAAGCCGACCTCGTCGTCCTCGCCATGGGCGGCAGAGCGGACAACTCGATTTTCACAAAGGCCCTCGCAGACAACGTTGCTCCCGAGGTCCATAATATTGGCGACAGCTTCGCCGCCGGCCGCGTCCTTGAGGCGGGCCGCGCCGCGTATCACCTCGCCTGCTCGATCTAAGCAGATCGGATAGAAGGCGCGCCGCAAAACGGCGCGCCTTTTGCATACCCGTTTTTGGGGTATCATTGTTATAAACACGGGAGCTGCCGCCGAAAGCCGCAAGCACGGAGAATGCCGTGCCGCCAGACTTTTATTGACAGCAGCTTTTTCAGAAGACTATAATTAAAAGCATAAATTTGATTTTCGGGAGGGGAGCGCAATGGGTCTGAACGATACGCCGAGCGCCGAGCGCGTCCACATCGGCTTTTTTGGGCGGCGGAACGCCGGGAAGTCCAGTGTCGTCAATGCCGTCACAGGACAGGAGATGTCGCTGGTTTCCGAGGTGCGCGGCACGACGACCGACCCCGTTACAAAGGCCATGGAGCTGCTGCCTATGGGCCCCGTTGTGATCATAGACACGCCGGGATTTGATGACGAGGGGGCGCTGGGTTCGGAGCGCGTGCGCCGGACGAAGCAGACGCTAAATCGCACGGATGTGGCCGTCCTCGTCGTCGATGCGACGAGCGGGCAGACGGACTGCGACCGGGAGCTTGTCGGCATCTTCCGGGAGAAGGAAATTCCGTATCTCGTCGCCTACAACAAGGCAGATTTGATGCCTGCGGACTACGCCGCCCCGGCAGACGGCGTTGCCGTCAGCGCGTTGACCGGCGCGGGGATACAGCAGTTTAAGGACCGGCTTGCCGTGCTTGCGAAGACCGATGACCCGAAGCTGCAAATCGTCGGAGACCTCCTGCACCCGTCGGATTTCGTCGTGCTCGTGACGCCTATCGATTCGGCGGCGCCCAAGGGACGGCTCATTTTGCCGCAGCAGCAGACCATCCGCGATGTTCTTGAAGCGGACGCGGCGGCGATCGTCATCAAGGAAAACGAACTGCGCGAAACGCTTGCGGCACTGGGCAAAAAACCTGCCATGGTCATCACGGACAGTCAGGTCTTTGAAAAGGTCGCAGCGGAGACCCCGGAAGATGTGCCGCTGACTTCGTTTTCCATTCTGATGGCCCGGTATAAGGGCTTTCTCGACAGCGCTGTGCGCGGGGTCGCCGCGATAGACAAGCTCCAAGACGGGGACAAGATCCTCATTGCGGAGGGCTGCACCCACCATCGGCAGTGCGACGACATTGGTACGGTGAAAATTCCCCGCTGGCTCAAAAGCCACACGGGGAAGGAACTTGTTTTCGAGACAAGCTCCGGAAAGGGCTTTCCGGAGGACCTCACGCCCTACGCGCTGATCATTCACTGCGGCGGCTGTATGCTGACAGAGCGGGAGGTACGCTTCCGCGTCAAATGTGCGGAGGACCAGGGCATCCCCATCACGAACTATGGAACGCTCATCGCGGCGATGCAGGGCATTTTGCGCCGTACGCTTGCACCGTTTCCATCTCTGCTTGCGGAGCTGGGAGCGGACTGACATACACGCTGCGGCGAAGCGACCCGCCGCGCACACAGAAATGTTGCGTTGGCGGCGGAAAACGCGCTGCCGAACGCCGACAAAAAATCGACAGATGAAAAAATCCACGCGGCCGAAGATGACGACCACGTGGATTTTTTCTGTTTTGTCAGCGAGAGAGAAGCGCGATGAGAAAACCCAAAATCGCGCCAAAAAGGACCTGCAGTGGCGTATGGCCCAGAAACTCTTGGAGCTTCTGTTCGGGGTCAATGTCGCTGTCGAAAAGGACCATCAGCTCATTGATGGCCTTGGCGTGTTTTCCTGCCTCAAGCCGGACGCCCATCGCGTCATGCATGACGATAATTGCCAGAATGAAGCTTACGGCAAAGACCGGGGAGGCGAATCCGTAATCGATCGCGGCTGTCGTTGCGAGCGCCGTCACAGTGGCGGAGTGGCCGCTGGGCATGCCGCCGTCACCAAACAGGCGTTGAAAATCAAGAGATTTGTTCACAACGGCATAGATGATCGTTTTGAGGATCTGCGCGGCGAGCCACGCGAAAAGAGCGTTTATCAACAGGTGGTTCTGGAAGAGGTCTGAAATGTTCATGGTGTTTTCACTTCTTGCTTTTACAGTTGGCGGGACATCATAAAAGAGCATCCCGTGCCTTTACATCATACCATGGTTTTGGCCGAATGACAGCAGAAAAGTCTGATTTTGCACATATTTTTCGCGGCCTGTTCCCGCCCGTTCCGCTTTTCCGGCGGCGGAGCGGGTCGAGAAGCGCTCCGAGAGCTGCGGGGCGCGGTTTTCCAAACGGTTTACCGGGCAGCACAGCAAAAAAACAAGAAAGCAGCATCCCATAAATCGGCACAGGGCCGCTTTCGGGATGCTGCTTTATAAGATAAAGAAACTCTATCGATTTAAGAGCCATGACACACAATTGAGATAAGCCGCAAAGCTCGTCCAGATAAGGTAGGGGAGCTGCAACAGGGCCGCCGTGCGGTCAAGCTTGTGAAAGGAAAGGATCATCAGCAACAGGAGCACCCAGAGCATGCACAGCCAGAAAAAAGCAAATCCGAAAGCCCCCAGTTCAAAATAGAGCGGACTCCAGACGAAATTGACCGCGAGCTGTACCGCGAAGAGCCGCAGCGCGCGCGAACGCATGAGTGACTTTGGCGCAAGCCAGATCCGTGCCGCGCCGACGCCGAGCAGAGCAAAAAGAGCCACCCATACCACCGGGAACACTGCGTTTGGGGGCGTAAGCGGCGATTTGGGCACATTTTCCATGGCCTTTACGCCGTTGCGCGTCAGCCAGCCGGCGAGCGCGCCGACGCCCTCAGTCAGGGCAATGAACAGAGCATAGGACTTCCACGTGCTTTTTTTCAAGCGTATCACCTCCCGCACAGTTTATGCGCACTACTGGGAAATATACGCCGAAGCGGAAAGCGCTGCCGGAAACCGTGTGTTCGGGGAAGGCGGAGAAGATGCACGCCCGGAAGAATAGACTTGCGCTCAGCCACGGATTCGATTACAATAGACCAAAAAGACCGCTGAAAGGTAAAGGGGATATCACGACAATGGATTTGAAACAGGTCCGCAACACCGTTCTTCTGGTGCTTGCGGCGCTTATTTGGGGTTGTGCCTTTGTTGCACAGAGCGTCGGCGCGGAGTATGTCGGCGCGTTTACATTTTTGGCTTCGCGCAGCTGGCTCGGCGGCGTCGTGCTGCTGCCGCTGATCGCGGTGCTGGACGCAGGCGCGGAAAAACGCGGAGCCGCGACCGGCCGACCGCATTCCGCGGCGGAACGAAAAACACTGCTGCTCGGCGGCGTTTGCTGCGGGCTTTTTCTTTTTCTGGCCTCTGCCGCGCAGCAATTCGGCATCGCCTACACGACGACGGCAAAGGCCGGCTTTATCACGACCATGTATGTTTTAATTGTGCCGCTGCTCTCGCTGTTTCTGGGCAGGCGGGTCGGCGCAAAGATCTGGGTCTGTGTGGCCGTGGGTGTTTTCGGCCTGTATCTGCTCTGCATGAAGGGCGGATTTTCCCTTGGCAGAGGGGATGCGCTGGTGCTCTTGTGCGCACTGCTGTTTTCGTGCCATATCCTCACCGTGGGACATTTTTCACCGAAAGTCGACGGGGTGCGCCTGAGCTGCATCCAGTTTTTTGTCACCGCCATTCTTTCGACGATCTGCATGTTCCTGTTTGAAAAGCCTAGCTGGGAGGCGATCAGGAGCGCGGCGCTGCCGATCTTATATGCGGGTGTTCTCAGTTCCGGCGCGGGATATACCCTCCAGATCGTTGGACAAAAGGGCCTTGACCCGACGGTCGCGAGCCTTGCCATGAGTCTGGAGAGCGTTTTCAGCGCGCTTGCCGGTTGGCTCATTCTGCACCAGACGATGACGAGCCGTGAGATCTGCGGCGGCGCGCTGATGTTTGCGGCCATTGTTCTGGCGCAGCTGCCCGAACGGGAACGCTCGACGGTCACGGCGGGGCAGGACTCGGCCGAGCGGTAGCCGCGTTATTAGACAGCTTTTTTTTCGCGCGTGATGCGCAGGCTTCCGACAAACAGCAGGGCGGCCGCAGCACAGACGACACCAATGAGGAGCACGCCGCTCGTATCCGCTCCGCTGATGGCCAGACCGAAGACGATGGGTCCGACCATTTCAAGTAGCTTTTTGATGAGGCTGAGCATGGACAGCGATTTGCTCTCGCCAAGCCGGCGAACGAGGGGCAGCGCGAGGAAGTAGTTGTTCTGCGCGACGAAGCCGAAGCTGTCCGAAAAGCCGAGAATAAAGACGGCAAAGAAAGCTGCCGCAAGACCGCCGAAGAAGCCGAAGAAAAGGAAGGCACTGCCGATAAGAAGAATATAGGCAAAGTTCCAGAGCCACGGCCGGTTTGAGGCGGCGAGCTTCTGCGCGAGCATTGGCCCGATGTAAATGATGAGGATGCCATAAAGGAGCTTTGCGCGGCCGACGTCCGCGACCGAGCGGCCGATGTCCGTGAAATACAGCGGCAGATAGTAGCTCAGGAAAGAGCCGGAAATGCAGGCCGGGGCGATCATTAAAATGAGGAACAGCACAAAAACCGCCCACTGCTTCGGCGTGCCGACTTTGGCTTCGGCGGTGCTGCTCTCCGGCGCGGGAGCTGAATACACCGCGTTTTCCATGCGCGTGATGACGAGCGCGCAAAGCAGCGTAAAGACTGCCGAGAGGGAGAAGACAAGCGTATAACCCAAACGCTCGGCCAGAATGGAGCCGAGGACGGAGCCGCAGTTGATCCCGGCATACAGGCCGGCATTGAGCAGCGAGAAGCCCTCGGATTTTTCCTGCTCGTTTCTGCCGAAGAGCGCGAAGTTGCGCAGCGTCATCCAGCAAAAGCCGTACCCCAGACCGACAACGGCGCGGGACAAAACGTAAAGCGCGATGTTGGGAGCGAGGGCGCTGCCGAATGTGCCGACCGCGACAAAGGCAAGACCGCCGAGGAAAGGCATTTTCCAGCCGCGCTTTTCGATAAGCGCCGCCGTGAAGAGAATGGCAACGCAGGTGAGCAGCGTTTCCGCGGACTGCGGCACCGCCGCGAGCACGTTTCCGGACAGACCGAAGAGACTGCCGCCGAGACTGCGTGCGTAGACCGAAAGGAAAGAGGAGGTCATCTGCGAAGCAAAATAGAACAGGAAAGCGATCTGCCGCACATAGCGCAGCGCGGTGAGCGGGCGCTTGCCCTCGATTTGTTCGGGCGGCGTACTGCGGTCGGAGATGTACTTGAGGAAAAAGAGCATCAGTTCGATCGTCAGAAAGATGGAAGCGGCCATGATCGTCAGGAGCTCGGACAAAATGGCGTTGCTGCTCTGCCGCTGGTGAGCCGTGGAGACTTGCAGACGCAGAACTATGTTTTTTGCGGGCAGCGGATAGCTGTACCAGTGCAGCGGATCATCCGCTAGCGTTTTCCCTTCAAGAGCCGGGTCCGAAGCGTAGAGAACGCGGCCGTCGTCCGATGCGATGGCGGCAGCGCTGAACTCAGCGTGCTCCTTCAAACCGTCGGTCAGAGCGGTACGGATCTCCGTGCCGCTTGCCGACAGCGTCCGCGCGTCGTTTTGAAAGAACTCGCCGCTGAAATCCTCATAAAAGGTCTGTGCGGCGTCAAAGGTTTCAAAGGTGTTGGTCAATTGACGATAAGCGTAGTTTGCAAAGGCAAAGATGATCTGCGCGACGAGCAGGACGACCGTCGTCATGATCAGAATACGGACGCGTTGCAGTTCTCCGTTTTCATCAAAGACGCGGCCCTTGAGGAAAAACCCCGCAAACGTGAGCAGCGTGAAGCTGCCGACGATCAGAAGATAGCGGTTGAGGACCACGCGGAGCTCGGAGGGCTGGTTGAGGTTGATCGCCCAGAGAAACAGCAGCATGATCGCCGTTGCAAGGCTGACGCTCAAAAGCAGAAGGAGTCTTGTTTGCTTTTTGCTCATATCACTCACCCTCTGTTTTGAACGTGATGACAAGCGTCGTCATGTCGTCGGCCTGTTCCGCGCCCGCGACAAATTCCGCAGCCGCGTTTCGCACGATCGTGTCGAGCGTTTCCGGATCGCTGGTTCCTGCACTGCTGAGCGTCTGCTGCAGCGCGTCGTTGCCAAAGAGATCTCCGGCCTCGTTTGCGGCTTCGGTGATGCCGTCCGTGTAGAGGTAGAGCACATCGCCCGGCTCGAAGGCCGTCGTGTACATTTTATAATCGTTGTTGGGGAAGATGGCAAGCGGGAAAGTCTTTTCAAGCTCCATGAAGGCGAAACCTTTTTTGGAGTTGCCGAGCAAAGGCGGGTTGTGGCCGCAGTTGATGTAGGACATCTCGTGTTTGTCAAGGTCGAGAATGCACACGAACGCGGTGACGAACATGCAGGAATTGTTGTCCTCGTTGAGGAGGTCGTTAGCGCGGTTGACCGCCTCGGCGGGATCGCCGCCGGCGAGAATATTCGTTTTGATGAGCGTTTTGGCGATGACCATGAACAGCGACGCCGGAACGCCCTTGCCGGAAACGTCTGCGATAACGGCGCACAGCCGGGTCTGCTCCTCGTTGAGGAAGAAGCAGTCGTAGAAGTCGCCGCCGACGGACTTCGCGGGAACCATCTTTGCATAAATGGCGAGCAGGGGCAGTTCGGCAAAGGTGGGGAAGATGTGCGGCAGCATATCGTCCTGAATGTTCCCGGCAACCGCCAGCTCCGTGCCGATACGCTCTTTTTCCGCCTCTGCGGCGGCGTACTCGGCGATGTAGGTTTTGAGGTTTTTGGCCATGCCGTTAAAGGCTTCGGCAAGCTCGCCGACCTCGTCCCTGCTCTCGATTTCGATCACGGTGTCGAGGTCGCCCATGCCCATGTTCTGCGCGCTCTTTACGAGCTTTCGGATGGGGTTTGTGATCGTACCGGAGAGAACAAAAGCGAAGACGACAAAGACGACCGTGCAGAGCGCAAAGAGGATGATAAAGCGCATGAGAACAGACGAGAGCGTGTCGTGGATGTGCTTCTGTGCCGTTTCTGTGTACTCGTCGATCTCGGCCTTGGTCGCGTCCGCCGGGGCCGTGACCGTGCTGATGGGGATCGTTACGCCGAGAGACCAGGAGGTACAGCTCAGCGGCGCGTAGGCGATGTAGTACGCCTCGCCACCGACCTCGGCGCGGGAGATGCCTTTTTTGCCGGCGGCCATGGATTCAAGCGTGGCCTTCCAGTCGCCGGTCGCGGTTTTCAGAGGCTCGGTGTCAAAGCCCTCTGTCTGGTAGTCGGGGTGGACGATGTAGCTTCCATTGTTATCGAGCAGGAAAGCATAGCCGCCTTCTCCGATACGCGTTGTGAGAATGTTCTGCTGCATGCTTTTGAGCGTGATGTCCGTGGCGACGACGCCGACAGGCTTGCCGTCCGGGCCGTTGTAGGCAGCGGCGCAGGTCACGCAGACGGAACCGTAGGGGTCGAGATAGGTGTCAAGCCAGATGACCTTGTTGGGATTTTCCATCGCCTGCTTGTACCAGTTGCGTTCGCGTGGGTCGTAGCCTTCGGTGCTCGCGTTCGAGCGGGAATAGCGGTAGTTGATGCCGCTTGCGGTACCGAGATAGGTGTTGTCAAGGTTTGAATCGTTTGCCAGTATAGAGGAGAACTGGTATTTGGCATTGGAGATGAGGCGCAGCTCGCTGGCTACCGAGGCTTTTGAAACACCGGGCGCGAGGATGTATTTGGCGCTCGCGATACCCATTTCGGTCTGACTCGGACTTGGAATCTCAGAGCCGGCGAAGTTGTTCGGATCGGCATAGAGCTGCTGAAGATAGTCGCGCATGTTTGCGACCTCTGTCTGGATCTGAAAAAGGGTGGCGTTAAATCCGTTCGCCTGTTCGACGACGATCTTCTGCATGTACGTTTCAGTCTGATCCATCAGCGCCTGACGGCTCTGCTCCGAGGAGGTGATGCCGAGCTGCGTGTTCGCGTCCTGCGAATAGGTGGTCAGGCTGATCATCTGCCGGTAGGAGATCACCGTGATGATGAGCAGTGCCGAAAGCGATGTCACAAGCATGACGGTTAGGATTTTGGTGCCGATCTTTACGTTTTTAAGCATAGGTACAAGCCCCTTTCAGACAGCGTTGAAGAATACGAGCTATCATATCGTCATATTCGATGCCGGCGAGCGCCGCCGCCGGCGGGTAGAGACTTTCGGGTTTGAGCCCGGGAACGGCGTTGATCTCAAGAATGCGGGGCGTCTGCGTCCGCGTGTCGAGCATAAAATCGACGCGAGCGTAGTCCCGCGCGCCGACGAGCGAAAACACCCGCAGCGCGAGCGCCCGCATCTTATCGCAAAGCCTCTCGGGGAGCGAAGCCGGTCTCGCCGTGTAGCGGCCGCCGAACGTAATGATTTTTGAACCGGAGTCGAGGTCTACGCCTTCGATAACGGGCAGCGCTTCGATCCCGCCTTCGCGGTCGGCGAGCAGGCCGACGGTATAGAAGCCGCCGAAAATGAATTCCTCAACGAGCAGCGTGCTGTCATACGTGAAAGGCCCGGAGATACGCTCGAATTCATCAATGCTCTCGAGAAGAACGATGCCAAAGCTGCCGCCCTGAGACGGCGCTTTGACAACGCAGGGAAAGTCAAATCCCGCCTCGCGCAGCCGGTGCAGAAAGAGCTCCCGCGCGTCGCTGCGCGCATGGTCGCGCAGGCTCCAGAGAAAGTTCCGCGGAATCGGCAGGCCCTCCTGCGCGAAAAGCCGCTGACAGAAAATTTTATTATTGATAAGGGTGGCTGCCTCGCGGCCGCTGCCCGTATAGGGGATGCCGTAAAAATCGAGGAGTCCCTGACAGGTGCCGTCGCCGTGCCCCTTGCCCTGTACGCATAGAAACACGGCGTCGGGCCGCTGCTGTTCGAGCAGCGAAGGCAGACGTCGGTCATAGGCGAGCGCCGTGACGTTGAACCCGAGATGTACGAGCGCCTCCTCAATGCTCTGCGCGTTTTTTCTGGAGACAGCCGCCTCTGTCGAGGTTCCACCGGAGATCGTGGCTATATGCAGCATCTTAACCTCTTCCCATCACGAATCGGGTGCGGATTGTTAAAAGCACGGAAATGGCCCAAATTCGGATATCGTATTTATAAAAACTTTCTTAAATAGTATCATAGGCCAACTTTTTTGTCGAGCACGCAGTAACTTTTTTTGAACTTTTTTAGAGAACTTTAAGCAAAGCGGAAGAATTCTGTCGGCACCGCTCGGAGCGGTGAATGGGAGCGGAGGGCAACAGCGGTGACACAAATAAAAGAGCCGGGCAGCCCGCATAAGGGGACTGCCCGGTCTTGCTGTTATCGGAGTTCGTCGAGTCGATCCCGGACCTCGTCTACGAGGTCCTCGAGATGTTCGTGTGCATCGCCCCACGCCTCATACGTCTCGCTGTTCATGCTGCGCGGCTCCTGCCGGTCAAGCTCGGCGATCTTTGCGAGCAGATCTGTGAGATATACGTCCAGCTCCTCGGGGGTCATTGCGCCGATGTCCGGCTCTTCGTCAAGATATGCG
>JBMNPV010000036.1:0-17555 GCA_050943775.1 Oscillospiraceae bacterium | reverse complement strand
AACTATTTCATGCACAGTTATTCTTCTAGTAGTTTGTTTGCTCTTTGAACTGCACAAACTTATAAGAGACATAGATTCAATTCAGTATATTCGCATGGAATATTACGGAAGAGAAATAGCCGAGGAAAATATAGACGGAGAAGCATTGCATGGAATCCTTTCATCAGTTTGGTGTAGACGTATATACGGCTTTCCAACATATTCTTCTACTGAAGATGTAGTTGAGTTGAAAAAGTGAAACAAGCCCCTACGGAGGGTAAAGAAACCGATACAAAAAAGGGGAGCAGGGTGATAGGCTGAAAGTGCAACCTCCGTGTACTTGTTGTAGTTTATTGGAGTCCGGTCCACCATACTGCGTGATGATCAGCTTGGCGAGCGCAGGATTGGGGTTCTTGATCAAAATCGGGTATTCGAGCTTTTTATCATACATCCACATCAGGCTTCACACTCCTTGAGCTCGAAATTCGCGGCTTTCTGCCAGGGCCACGGTGCGTCGATCCACTGCCACGGCACCGCCGAGACGTTTTGGCCGGACAGGAGCATACCGTATTTCTCGGCATATTCGGCGCGCAGATCGCGGTTTTGCAGGACCGCATCGTTGTACATACCAATTGCCTCCGCGTCATCCGGGTGCGTGTTGAGGTACAGGTGGAGGTCGATGATATAAAAATCAAACTCCATGATCTTTTGCAGCAGCTCTTGCCTAGTCATCGACGATCCCCCCCATCCGAATAAAGCAGTTGTTCCAAAGAGGCGGGAAGACCGTCCCTTTTCTGAGCGAAACGGAGGGCGTGAAGACAGCGCAGCGGACCTGGACCGGGACATAGGCCCGCGCGAGTTTGACATCCTCTATCGGCGTCTCAAGCGGAACACAGTCCTCCGCCGTCGGCGCGTTGGGTACAGTTTCATTCATTTCGTCAGTCTCCTTTTTGCATGATACGATCTCGGGCAGATCTTCTGCTCGATGCCGTCATGTTGTGCATGCCGGCCGTGCCCTGTGAAAGCGCTGTGCGCTCCGGCGCAAATGCCTTCTCTCAGATTTCGGCATGACAGGGCTTGCAAACCATTCTATGCGCTGAGGACACATACGTGCCGCCGCGAGCGGCAGGGAAGACGAACAAAAGCAGGGACCGGCTACTTCTTGAGTAAGCCGATCCCTGCTTTTTCTGATAAAAAGGGAACTGTTCCGTTCTTGGGTTTTGGCGTGTCAGCTGCTAAAGCCTTCATCTGTGGCCACGTTATACAGGCCGTTGAAGGGCAGCGTGTCGGGCGCAGTTTCCCACGCATTGCGCATCGATACCCAGTCGATAAAGCTTTCGGGGAGCGCTTTTACCGGTGCACCCTGAAGGTAGAGGTAAAAGGTCGTCCCGCCGGCGATGCCGTAGGCTTCGGTGAATTCTTTGCGTACAATGACGCCATCGTGGGTTTCATAGCTTTCCGCACCGATCGTGCCGTCGTAGCGCAGGTCGGAGAGCTCGAACGCATAGGTGTAGTCATTGAGCTTGCGCGGGCGCGCAAATCGTCCGCTGAAATCGGAATAGTAGTACGACGCGTCGTAGCCCGGACCGCTCTCACCGGCGTTGGCATCGTGATAATTTCCTCGGAACGAACCATCCGCGCTGACTGTGATATAAGTGCTCCACGCACCCGCGCCGCTGGAAAACACGAAGTCATCCTTCATCTGACCGAAGATATAGGCAGCGGAAGGACAGGCAACGAAAGCGTTGTTCCCGCTCGAAGCGCGATGGAGCGTGCCTGTGCAGAAGCGATGCAAAATGGCAGCGGTCTGCGCCCGCGTGGCCTTGCCGCCGGGGTCGAGTACCGTTCCGCCCGCGGTGCCCTGCAGGAGCTTTGCCGCAGTGGCCCACGAGACAGCGGTCTGTGCGTATGTATTGACGGATGCGGCATCCGAAAAAACGCTCAAGTCGCCGCGTGCGGAGGTGTCCGCACCCTTGTAGGCGGCATAGCGATAGAGGATGGCAGCAAACTGCTCGCGGGTCAGCTCGCCGTTGGGCAGGAAGCTCGAGGTACTGTAGCCATTGACGATCCCGTGAAGTGCCGACCATTTGACAGCATCGTAGTAGTAACTGCCTAAAGCAACATCCGAAAAGGGCATCGTTCCGGAAACGGCAGGCGAACCCTCCAGCCGGTAAAGGATCGAAACGATCATGCCGCGCGTGGCGGCGTCATCCGGCGAGAAGAGCAAAGCGGTGCTGCCCTTCATGAGCCCTTCGTTGTAGACATAGCCCACATCGGCGGCGTACCAGTCCGAATCGATGACGTCGGTAAAGGTGGGTGTGTGGTCCGCGGCATAGGCCGGCGCACCGGCAGAGACGAGCAGAAGCAATGCAAGGGCAGCGGAAAAGAGTTTCTTTTTCATATCCGGTACTCCGATTTCAGTTTACGTTAATTGAGAAAATCTCTGAGCTTTTTGGATCTCGACGGGTGGCGGAGCTTGCGGAGCGCCTTCGCCTCGATCTGGCGAATGCGTTCGCGGGTGACGTTGAATTCCTTGCCGACTTCCTCGAGTGTACGCGTGCGCCCATCTTCCAGACCGAAGCGCAGCCGCAGGACTTTTTCTTCTCGCGGCGTAAGCGTTGAGAGGACGGTGTCGAGCTGCTCGCGCAGCAGTGTGTAGGAAGCGGCCTCGCTTGGCTCGGAGGCGTCCTCGTCCGGGATGAAGTCACCGAGGTGGCTGTCCTCCTCTTCGCCGATTGGCGTTTCGAGAGAGACAGGCTCCTGCGCGATCTTCAAAATTTCACGGACCTTGTCGACGGGCATGCCCATCTCCTCGGCAATTTCTTCCGGCGTCGGGTCGTGGCCGAGCTCCTGCAAAAGCTGGCGGGAGACCCGGATGACCTTGTTGATCGTTTCGACCATGTGGACCGGAATACGGATGGTGCGGGCCTGGTCCGCAATGGCGCGGGTGATGGCCTGCCGGATCCACCAGGTCGCGTAGGTGGAAAATTTGTAGCCTTTGGTGTAGTCAAACTTATCAACGGCCTTGATGAGGCCGAGATTGCCCTCCTGGATGAGATCCAGAAACAGCATTCCGCGCCCGACATAGCGCTTGGCGATGGAGACGACCAGACGGAGGTTTGCCTCCGCCATGCGGCGCTTTGCCTCCTCGTCGCCCTGCGACATGCGGATGGCAAGCTCGATCTCCTCCTCAGGAGAGAGCAACGGGATTTTGCCGATCTCCTTTAAATACATACGGACAGGGTCGTCGGTCGCATAGGAGTCAGCGATGGCGTCGGCATTCTTTAGCTCATCCTCTGTGACTTCTTCGATCTCCTCGAGCTGCTCAAGCTCGGGCAGCGCGTCCTCGTCGATCGGACGCAGATAGTCCTCGCCGGTCGTTTCGATACCGAGGTTTTCGAGCTGGTCATAAAATTTGTCGATCTGGTCCGCGTCGAGATTGAGGTTCTCAAGTACGTCCATGAGCTCCTTACTCGTGAGCTTGCCGACCTTTTTACCCTTTTCGATGAGTTCGCGCAGGCAGTCCTCCGCGGACTTCTCCGGCGCGGCGTTTTCGGGCTGTGCCCCGGCGCCGTCAAGCTGTGTTGGCTTTCTTTTCTTCTTTTCTTCCGTTTCGTTGGTTTCCTTTGCAACCATTTTATCCTTACCCCCTATAGCCTTTGCTTTTTCGTAATTCGTCGGCAAAGGCCCGCATGGTATCCCCGCCGTTTTCACCGCGCTGCATCCGAACGAGCTTTGCGGCCCTGATTTTTTCTATGTAGTCTGCGAATGCCTTTTCAGCGTTCGCGGGATCGAAAGGCTCCGAGACGATCTCTGTCAGAAGAGAAGTCTCTTCGCCGGAAAAGCCCTGCAGCAGGGCGATCGACGGCATACTGCCATGCTCCGCCTGCTCACGGAGCGCCGCATACAGCTTGCCGAACTGCGGAACGGAGAAGTCGTCCTCCGTGAGATCGCTGCCGCGAAAGAGCGCCGGGTCATGGTACAAAAGCCGAAGTACGCCCCTTTCTGCCGCCGCGGACACCGGGTCGGCGTAGCGCAGCTCCCGCGATCTGGGCTGAAGCTGATGCAAGGGACGGATCTCCTCACGTTCGCATTTTTTCTTAGCCTGCCCGGCGGACTTTTTCCGCTCACGCTCGACTTCGCGCAAAATCGCCTCCGGCGAGACCTTGGCAATCTCGGCGGCGCGGCCCGCGTAAACTTCGCGCTCGACCGCGTTTGGCAGACTCGCCAGCAGGACCGTCGCATCCTTCAAAAAGGCGACGCGGCCTTCGTCCGTGCTCAAGTCATGTTTTGCGGCCACATCCGAAAAGCGGTATTCGATGTGGTTCTGCGACTTTGACAGGAGATTTTCGAAGGCTGCCGGCCCGTATTTTTTGAGAAACTCATCCGGGTCCTTCGCGCCGGTCACGCGCAGCACGCGGACCTTGAGGTCGAGCTGCTGCAAAATGCCGATCGCGCGTTGGGACGCCTTCTGTCCGGCCTCGTCGCCGTCGTAGGCAATGACGACCTCACCGACATAGCGGGAGATCAGCCGCGCCTGTTCCGGTGTCAGCGAGGTGCCGAGAGAGGCGACCGCGCAGTCAAAGCCCGCTTGATGCAGCGATACAACGTCAATATTGCCCTCTGCTAGGATAATATACCCAAGTTTTGACTTCTTAGCTAAATTTAATGCAAAAAGGTTATGACTTTTGCTGTAAACCAGCGTTTCGGGGCTGTTCATGTACTTCGGCTCGCCGTCGTCGAGAATGCGCCCCGAAAAGCCTATGACGCTGCCCCGAACGTCTATGACCGGAAACATGAGGCGGTTGCGAAAGGTATCGTAAACGCCGCCGTCGCCTTTTTTGGAGGCCCGGACGAGGCCGGCGGAGAGCAGCTCCGGTTTTGTGTAGCCCTGCCGGAGCATGGCGTCCGTAAGCGCCTGCCAGTCGTTCGGCGCACAGCCGAGACCGAAGCGCGTGACCATCTGCGGCGAGATGCCGCGCCGTGCGAGATAGTCCCGGGCGGCCTGCCCGCAGGGCTCGGAGAGCTGGGCATAGAAGAAGCGGGCGGCGTCGCGGTTGAGCCGGAGCATGCGCTCACGCTTGCCGGCGCTTGCGTCGTATTCGTCCTCCGGGACCGTCATCCCCGCGCGGCGGGCAAGAAAGCGCACCGCGTCCGGGTAGGAGAGATTTTCGATCTCCATGATGAAATTGATGACGCTGCCGCCCTTGCCGCAGCCGAAGCAGTGGTAGATCTGCTTGTCCGGCGCAACGGAGAACGACGGCGTTTTCTCACTGTGGAACGGGCAGAGCCCGAAGAGGTTCTGCCCGCTTTTCTTCGTCAGACGGACATATTGGGAAACAACGTCGCTAATCTCGTTTCGCTCGATGAGCTCCTGAATGAAGCTTTCCGGAAACGGCACGGTCATCGCCTCCTCTCGGTGCCGGGGTCACTTGACCTGCCATGCCTTTGGAATGAAGATACTGCTGAACTGGTACACCGCGTAGTCATCCGTCATGCCGGCAACATAGTCGCAGACGGCGCGTTCCGCGCCCTCCTCCTCGGCGATCCGCTGAAAGCGCGGGGGCAGACGGCTGAGGTCTTTGAGATACCATTCCCAGATGCCGCTGAGGATGCCGGAGACCTTTGCCTCCTCGCCCTTTGCCTTCGGGTTGCGGTAGACGTACTCGTAGAGAAACTCATGGAAGGTCTCGACGGCTTCCGCCATGTCGGGCGACATTTGGAGCGCACCCTCCTGACTGTGCATGAGGATATCAAGAATGATGGAGTTGATGCGCGCACTGTGCTTTTGACCGATCCGCTCGGTAACGATGGGCGGCAGATCGGTCTCTGTAATGATGCCGGCGCGCATGGCGTCATCGACATCGTGATTGATGTAGGCGATGCGGTCCGCCAAGCGGACTGCGGTGGCCTCCAGCGTGTCCTCCGGACCGCCGGTGGTGTGGTCGAGAATGCCGATGCGCGTTTCGTAGCAGAGATTGAGACCGCGACCGTTTTTTTCAAGACGGTCCACCACGCGGAGACTCTGCTCATAGTGGCGGAAACCGCCGGGGAGCAGCTCGTTGAGCGCCCGCTCGCCCGCGTGTCCGAAGGGCGTATGGCCCAGATCGTGGCCGAGACCGATGGCCTCGGTGAGGTCCTCGTTTAACATCAGAGAGCGCGAGAGCGTCCGCGCGATGCGGGTGACCTCGAGCGTGTGCGTCAGACGCGTGCGGTAATGGTCCCCCTCCGGCTGGAGAAAGACCTGCGTTTTGTGCTTTAAACGGCGGAAGGACTTGCAGTAGGTGATGCGGTCCACATCCCGCTGAAAGCAGGTGCGGATCTCGTCCGGTTCCTCGGGCTTTGCACGGCCTTTGGAGTCCGCAGCGCGCACGCCGCGGTCCGACACAAGGATCTTCTCGGTTTCTTCGCGCAGCTCTCTGGGCGTTGGCAAGGGAAGTCACCTCCGTTTTTTAAGCGGGTGAAAACTCACAATAGTCTTTTACGACATTACCCTCGATTTTCCCTTTTTTCCTTTCAGAAAATTTTGCACGAAAAAAGGTAAGCGTCCTGCAGGATTTCCGGCGGTTTTGGGCAGACAGCCCCGGCGGAGCGTGCTATAATAGGCAAAAAGCGCACCCGGGTGCGGCTAGAACCGGCGCCCGGGCGGATACTATTCCAAAAAAGCCGCTGTGAGCGGCAAAGGAGGTACACTATGCGGATCGCAGTCATTACGGGCGCTTCCAGCGGACTGGGCAGGGAATTTGCGCGCCAGATCGGGGAAGACGAGAGCCTGGACGAGATATGGGTCATTGCCCGGCGGGAAGACAAACTGCGCGACGTGCAGAAGATCTGCGCGCGCCCGATCCGGCCCGTACCTATGGACCTCACGAAGAAAGAGAATATTGAAGCGCTGCTCGCGCTGTTTCAGGCGGAGGACCCGGAGATCGCATATCTTGTCTGCGCGGCGGGCTACGGACGCATCGGACGGACGACGGAGATACCGCTGCGGGACAACGACGGCATGATCGATCTCAACTGCCGCGCGGCGGTCGCCGTGACGACCGTGGCGCTGCCGTGGCTCGTAAAGGGCAGCCGGGTACTGGAGATCTGCTCGACGGCGGCGTTCCAGCCGATGCCGCATCTAAATGTATATGCCGCGACAAAGGCTTTTCTGCAGAGCTACACAAAGACCCTGCACTATGAGCTTTTGAGCACTGGCATCCATGTTACAGCGGTGTGCCCCTATTGGATAAAGGACACGGAGTTCATCCAGAATGCGCAGGAAACGGACGAGGACAGCTATCGCTTCTTTCTTGCAAACCATGTGCGTTCTGTTGTGAAATGGGCGCTGTTTGACAGCAGAATGAATCTCTGGGTCTCAACGCCGGGACCGATCTGCATGGGACACCGACTTGTCGCGAAATTCGTTCCGCACGCCATTATGATGCCGCTGATGGACCTGCTTCGCCACATCTTCTGAAAAACAAGTCCCGAAAGCAGCTGCTTCCGGGACTTGTTTTTCAGAGTTTGTCGAGCTGTGTGCGTTTGATATGCCTGTAGAGAAACAGGGCCACAACAAAGGCCATGAATTCGGCACAGGGAAAGGCCCACCAGACGTTGCTGACTTTGCCCGTCTGCGCGAGCAGCCATGCGATCGGCAGTACGCCGACGAGTTGGCGCACGATCTGAACGATGAGCGCATAGACCCCGTGAGCAAGCGCCTGAAAGACCGAGCACAGCACAAAGACGACGCCCGAAAACAGGAAACCGAGACTGATGACCCGCAGCGCGGCGATACCCATTTCCATAGTTTCCGGTTTGTCAATGAAGATGGACAAAATCGGTTTCGGGAAAAGCTGAAACAGCGCGAGACCGACAGCCATAATAACGAGCGCATAGATGAGCGCTATTTTTGTGGTGCGGCGGATGCGGTCCGGGCGGCGCGCGCCGAAATTATAGGCGACAATGGGGATCATCCCGTTGTTGAGACCAAAGACCGGCATATAGATAAAGCTCTGGAGCTTGAAGTAGACCGTCATGACCGCCGTGGCGGAAGCGGAAAACGCGATCAGGATGAGATTGATGCCATAGATCATCACGGAAACGACCGTGGTGTTCACGATTGCCGGTATGCCGACGGCATAAATTTCACCGATGACCTTTCCGCTCGGACGGAAACCTTTGAGCGTGAACTGGATCTCTTTGTTGTATTTGAGGTTGAAATATAAATCGACAAAAGACGACAGGATCTGACCGATGACGGTCGCGACCGCCGCGCCGGAAACGCCAAGCTTCGGGCAGCCGAGAAGACCGAAGATCATGATCGGGTCAAGGATGATGTTTGTGATCGCGCCGACCATCTGACCGATCATCGAAAGCTTTGTTTTGCCGGTGGATTGCAAAAGCCGGGCATAGGTCACATCAAAAAACAATCCGAAAGAGACAATGGAGCAGATGGAGAGGTATTTCGTGCCCATTTCGATGATTTCGGGGTCGTTTGTCTGATTTTCAAAAAAGCTGCGCGAAGCGAACAGACCAATAAAGATAAAGGCGATCATGCTCAGCAGGGCAAGAAAAATACCGTTCATTGCCGCGTCGTTCACGGCTTTTTGGTTTTTCTCGCCGAGCCGGCGTGAGAGCAGAGAGTTGATGCCGACACCCGTACCGACGGAAATGCCGATCATGAGGTTTTGCAGCGGAAAGGCAAGACCGACAGCGGTCAGCGCGTTTTCGCTAAGGCGGGAGACAAAGAAGCTGTCCACGACATTGTACAGCGCCTGTATCAGCATCGAGAGCATCATCGGTACGGCAAGCTTCATCAGAAGCGGACGCTCGTCCATCGTACCCATGATGTTTTCGGGCATGGTTTCATGTTCTTCGTTCAATGGTTCCACTCTTTTCGATTTTAAGGGTAAATGTCATTATACTACGACCATTGTGGAATAGCAACAGAAATTGCCGAGGGCCGACGCAAAAACAACTTTTTTTGTACAGACTATTGACTTGAAACCCGGTTGAAGGTGTATGCTTTAAGCACAAATCAGCGCGCTTGCAAAAAAGCCGCCGCAAAGGAAACGGAGGAACCGATATGGAAAAGGCAAAGGTCTATTTCACAGACTTTCACACCATCGCGTTTGGGGACGGACTGCCCACAAAGCTCAAACGGCTCATTAAGACCGCCGGTATTGGCAATATAGACATGGATGGAAAGTTCGTCGCGATCAAAATGCATTTCGGCGAGCTTGGAAACGTCAGCTTTCTGCGCCCGAACTACGCAAAGGCCGTTGTGGACGTCGTGAAGGAACTTGGCGGAAAGCCGTTTCTCACGGACTGCAACACCATGTATCCCGGCAGCCGCAAAAACGCGCTGGAGCACCTGGAATGTGCGTGGGAAAACGGGTTCACACCGCTTTCGGCCGGCTGTCCCGTCATCATCGGTGACGGACTCAAGGGCACGGATGACGTTGCGGTCCCGGTTGCCGGCGGCGAGTATGTCAAGGAGGCGCGCATCGGTCACGCGATCATGGACGCGGATGTGTTTATCAGCCTGACGCATTTCAAGGGCCACGAGATGACGGGCTTTGGCGGCACGATCAAAAACATCGGCATGGGCTGCGGTTCCCGCGCGGGCAAGTGCGAACAGCACTCCGGAGGCAAGCCCCATATCGACGAGGAGCGCTGCCGCGCCTGCATGCGCTGCCAGAAAGAGTGCGCCAACGGCGGGCTGGTGTTTGATGAAGCGGCCAAAAAGATGCGCGTCGACCACGAAAACTGCGTCGGCTGCGGACGCTGCCTCGGCGCTTGCAATTTTGACGCGATCGCGTTCGATAACGAGGCCGCCAACGCCCTGCTCAACTGCCGCATGGCCGAATATACGAAGGCGGTCGTCGACGGGCGGCCGAACTTCCATATTTCACTCGTCATGGATGTCTCACCGAACTGCGACTGCCACGGCGAAAACGACGTCCCCATCGTGCCGGACATCGGCATGTTCGCGTCCTTCGACCCGCTCGCGCTCGACCAGGCCTGTGCGGACGCGGTGCTTGCCGCGTCGCCGGTGCCGGACAGCCAGCTTGCGAACAATCTTGCAAGACCCGGCTTCGTCGATCACCACGACAATTTCATCAACTCTACGCCGGAGTCCGAGTGGCGCAGCTGCCTGGAACATGCCGAGAATATCGGTCTCGGTACACGCAGCTATGAGCTGATCCGCATGAAATAAGGCGGAAAAACGACGGAAAAACCGAGCGCGCCGGGGGCATCTCCGCGCGCTCTTTTTTAACGCTTCT
Organism: Oscillospiraceae bacterium; assembly: GCA_050943775.1. Lineage (GTDB taxonomy): Bacteria > Bacillota > Clostridia > Oscillospirales > Oscillospiraceae > UBA2658. Next base: position 7,305 of record JBMNPV010000036.1, on the reverse strand, counting down.
TCCGGCTTTCCCGGAAAAGAGAGGGGAGCCGCCTCGCGCGCAATGAGCCCCAGCTCTTGACAAACACGGTAGATACGGATAAAATGCTCATGGTGTGAGGTATTTTAAGCATGGATTATGAAAAATACGCGGCGGAGCTGCTCGACTACCGCATTGCGGGGGATCGGGGCTGCCGTCTGCTCCAGAACAATATATCAGAGGTCTCAAGAGGGGAACTGCCGGTTCTCCTCTATCTCGTTGAGGAGAAAGACGGTGCGTGCGCCGGGGAGATCAGCGAGAACTTCGGCGTGAACACCTCGCGTGTTGCAAGTATTCTCAACAGCCTCTGCAAAAAGGGCTATGTGGTGCGGGTGCCGCACCCGACGGACCGCAGGAAGATACAGGTTTTCGTCACCGAAAAGGGGCGAAGCTTTGCGACCGAACGGCGCAGTGAAGCGGTCCGGCATCTCTCGGAGCTGCTGCGTCTGCTCGGTGAGGAGGACGCGCTTGAGCATGTCCGCATCATGAAGCGGGTCGCCGAGCTTTCCGAACACATCGCAGAGCAGCATATCTCCTGAAGAGCTCGCATATAGCTTAATGATCCGTGCCGGGCCCGTCCCGGCTTTCAATAGACAAGTCCCGTTGCAGCGCCGGCACTGACCGGCTTTTCCGGGAGAAAGGCAAGCATGAAAAGATTAGGTATTGACGTCGGCTCAACGACCGTGAAGCTCGTTTTGCTCGACGAAAAGGACAGAGTTCTCTACAAACGTTATGAGCGTCATCTGTCGAACGTTTTTGACAAGGTCTGCCAGCTCCTTGAAGACTTCCGAAAGGAATATGCCGGAGAATACCGCGTCACCGTGACGGGCTCCGGCGGACTCTCGCTTGCGGACAGGCTCGGCGTTCCCTTTGAACAGGAGGTCGTCGCCTGCTCCCGTGCCGTGGAGACCTTGATCCCGCAGACGGACGTCGCGATCGAACTCGGCGGCGAGGACGCGAAGATCACCTTTTACGGCGGCACCGTTGAGCAGCGCATGAACGGTACCTGCGCCGGCGGCACAGGTGCGTTCATCGATCAGATGGCCCTGCTGCTGAACACCGACGCGCAGGGTTTAAACGAGGCCGCCAAGCACTACCGGACGATCTATCCCATTGCCGCGCGCTGCGGCGTTTTCGCAAAGAGCGATATCCAGCCCCTCATCAACGAGGGTGCGGCGCGTGAGGATCTGGCGGTCTCGATCTTTCAGGCCGTCGTGGATCAGACGATCACCGGCCTTGCCTGCGGCCATCCGATCCGCGGGAACGTCGCGTTTCTCGGCGGACCGCTCTCCTTCCTCTCCGAGCTTCGCCGCCGCTTTGTCGAGACGCTCGACCTGAAACCGGAGGCGGTCATCTTCCCGCAGAACGCGCAGTTTTACGTGGCCATCGGCGCGGCACTGCTCGCGGAAAAGGCTGCGCCCGTCCGGATAGACACGCTCATGGAGCGCCTGCGTGCCGCCGGGTCGGAGGGGGCTGAGCTGACAAAGACCATGCCGCCGCTTTTCGAGGATGAGGCGGATTACGCCGCGTTCCGCGCCCGGCAGGACAAACACAAGGTCCTGCGCGGTGCACTCAAGGACGCGAAAGGCCCCGCGTTTCTCGGCATTGACGCCGGCTCCACAACGACAAAGGCGGCTCTCATCGACGAAGACGGAAAGCTTCTTTACACTTTCTATCGCAATAATGAGGGGAATCCTGTCGAAACGACTCGAAAGCTCCTGCGCGATCTCTACGCGCAGATGCCGGAGGAGCTGTACATCGCCTATGCCGTTACGACCGGCTACGGCGAGGGTCTCATCAAGACCGCTTTCCGCGCGGAGTACGGCGAGATCGAGACCGTTGCCCACTACACGGCGGCAAAAACCTTCCAGCCGGATGTCGATTTCATTCTGGACATCGGCGGACAGGACATGAAATGTATCCGCATCAAGGACCACGCGATTTACAGCATCACGCTCAACGAAGCCTGCTCCTCCGGCTGCGGCAGCTTTTTGGAGACCTACGCAAAATCGGTAGATATGACGGTCGAGCAGTTCGCGCAGGAGGCGATCCTTGCAAAGCATCCGGTCGATCTCGGCACGCGCTGCACGGTCTTTATGAACTCCAAGGTCAAGCAGGCGCAGAAGGAGGGGGCCGCGCTTGCGGACATCTCCGCGGGCCTGTCCTATTCCATCATCCGCAACGCCCTGTACAAGGTCATCAAGCTCCGCGACCCCTCTCAGGCCGGCGAGCACATCGTCGCGCAGGGCGGCACATTTTTGAATGACGCGGTCCTCAAGAGCATGGAGTCCGTTCTGGACCGCGAGGTCGTCCGCCCGGATATCGCGGGCAACATGGGTGCTTTCGGCGCGGCGCTCATCGGCCGGGAGCGCTGGCTTGCGCAGCCGTCCGCCACGCGCGGACCGTCCGCTCTGCTCTCCGCCGAAGAGCTTGACAGCTTTACGATGGAAAACCGCCATGTACGCTGCGGCGGCTGCGCCAACAACTGCCGGCTCACCATCAGCAAATTTGGCGACGGCAGCCGTTTCGTCACGGGCAACCGCTGCGAAAAGGGCGCGGGAAAGGCGCCGCAGGAGAGCGGCGGGCACAATCTCTATCAGTATAAATATGAGCGCCTGTTCCAATATGAGCCGCTTGCGCCGGAGCGCGCGCCGCGCGGCGAGATCGGCCTTCCCCGCGTGCTCAATATGTATGAAAACTACCCGTTCTGGTTCACCTTCTTCACAAAGCTCGGATTCCGTGTGGTGCTCTCGCCGCCTTCGTCGAAGGAGCTCTATCAGTCCGGCATGGACACCATTTCCTCCGATACGGCCTGCTACCCCGCAAAGCTCGTCCACGGCCACATCAAGTGGCTCGCGACGCACGGCGTAAAACGCATCTTCTACCCGAGCCTCAACTATGAAATGATCGAGGACGAGACGGCGGGAAACCATTACAACTGCCCGATCGTGGCAATGTACCCGGAGGTCGTCGCCGGCAATATGGACGAACTGCTCAGCGAAAACGACGTGACCTTCATGCATCCGTTTTTGCCCTATTATGACGACAAGCGCCTCATCCAGCGGCTCTATGAGGAATTCCGCGCTCTCGGCATCCGCAAGCGCGACATCAAAAAGGCCGTCCGTGCGGGCAGGGCAGAGGACGCCGCGTTCAAGGCCGACGTTGAACGGAAAGCGGACGAGATCATTCACTGGGTCGAACACACGGGCGGCCATGCCATCGTGCTTGCGGGCCGGCCCTATCATCTAGACCCCGAGATCAACCACGGCATCGACAAGCTCATCACCGCTTATGGCTTCGCGGTGCTCACGGAGTCGTCCGTTGCGGGCCGCGTGAAGCTCCGGCGGCCCATTCGTGTTGTCGACCAGTGGGCCTACCACTCGCGCCTGTACAAGGCGGCGGGCTTCTGCGGCACGCGGGACGACGTCGACCTTGTTCAGCTCAATTCTTTCGGCTGCGGACTGGACGCCGTTACGACGGACCAGGTCGAGGAGCTGCTCTCGGGCAGCAACAAGCTCTATACGCTCCTCAAGATCGACGAGGGTGCGAACCTCGGTGCGGCACGTATCCGCATCCGCTCGCTCAAGGCCGCGATCGAGGAGCGCGAACGTCTCGGCTTGAAACACGGCGACCCGCTGCCGCCTTTCGAGCGCATTCCTTTCACGGACGAAATTCGGGAAAACTATACGCTGATCGTTCCGCAGATGGCTCCGATACAGTTCGACCTCTTCCAGACTGCTCTGCGAAATGGCGGCTACAACGCCGTTGTGCTGCCGGCGGTCGACAAGCGCGCGGTCGACACCGGACTCAAATACATCAACAATGACGCCTGCTACCCGACCATCGTAACGCTCGGCCAGATCATCAGCGCGCTGCAAAGCGGCGAATTTGACCTTGACCGCACCGCCGTCATCATCACGCAGACCGGCGGCGGCTGCCGTGCGAGCAACTACATAGCGCTGCTGCGCAAGGCCCTCAAGGAGATCGGCATGCCACAGGTTCCGGTCGTTTCGGTGAACTTCTCCAAAGCGCTTGAAACGGACCCCGGCTTCACTGTTTCCAGAAAGCTCGCGATCGGAATGCTCTATGCGGTGCTCTACGGCGACCTCTTTATGCGTCTGACGAACGCAACGCGGCCCTATGAGCTGGTTCCCGGCAGTGTTGACCGGCTCTACCGCCGCTGGAATGAGATCGCAAAGCAGAACATCGTTTCAACCAATAAAAAGGATTTCAAAAAGAACATTGCCCAGATCGTGGAGGACTTTGACACCATTCCGCTGCGCGCGGATGTTAAAAAGCCGAAGGTCGGCATCGTCGGTGAAATTCTGGTCAAGTATCACCCGAACGCCAACAACGATATCGTCGGCATCATCGAGCGGGAGGGCGGCGAGGCCGTAGTGCCGGATTTGTTGGATTTCCTGCTGTACTGTCTCAAAAATCCGGACTTCAACTATGAAAAAATGGCCGGCAAAAAGATCATGCAGCTCGGCTGCCGGCTCGGCATCCGCTACATATACAGCTACCGCAAGTACGTCGAGCGCGCGCTTGAGAGTAGCCACCGCTTTGAAAAGCCCAAACGCATCGACGAGATCGCCGCGAAGGCGGAACGTATTACCTCGCTGGGAACACAGTGCGGCGAGGGTTGGATCTTGGCGGGCGAGATGATGGAATTCGTCGATGACGGCATCGAAAACATTGTCTGCCTGCAGCCCTTCGCGTGCCTGCCGAACCACGTTGTGGGCAAGGGTATGATCCGCCCCATGCGCAAATTTGACCCGCGCTCGAACATCGTCGCCATCGACTACGACCCCGGTTCGAGCGAGGTGAACCAGCTCAACCGCATCAAGCTGATGATGGCCACTGCCTACAAAAATCTCGAGACGGAAACGACCGACGAGACGGATGACGATGCAAACGGTCCGTCCGCCGGCGAAGTCTCCGGCTGCAGCGGCACAAGTGCGGAAGACGGTAGCCGACGGACCGTTCCGGACAGAACTGCTGCGGTAGTTACCCGATAGACGAAAAAGCCCGCCTCCGGCGGGCTTTTTTCAGTGGATTCAAAACGCGGTTTCTGGTATAATAGGCGCGTTATCTCTGCCGCCGTACGCGGTGCACGTAAGGTACAAAACAGGAGCATACGGCAAGCGGCCCGGCGAGAGAGTGGCTGCCGGTTTCTGAAAAATAAATTGCGAGGGCTGAGTGTAAAGGATGCAAAAGATATGGAGCTTTTGAGTAAAATGGAGCAGGGGGCGCGGGACATTGCCGCGCGCACGGGTGAATATTACAGGACGAACGAAAACGGAAGGGTGTTTCTTATGTCCTTTGTGCCGGCGCTGCTGGAGAGCGCGGAAAAGCGGCGCGCACTTGCCGAAGCCGGTAGTCTCGCTCCACAGTATCTCATTTGCAGCATCAGCGCGCGCTGCAATCTGCACTGCGCCGGCTGCTATGCGCGGGCGGAGGGGAACTGTACGGACAACGAGCTTGTGGCGCAGCTCGACGCGGCACAGTGGCGCGAAGTTTTCCGGCAGGCGGAGGAGATGGGCGTGAGCTTCATTCTGCTCGCGGGAGGGGAACCGCTGCTGCGGCGGGATGTGCTGCGCGCGGCGGCTGATTTTCCGACCATCGCGTTTCCCGTGTTCACCAATGGGACCCTCTTTGACGACGAGTATCTTGCGCTCTTTGACCGGCACCGAAATCTTGTTCCCGTTGTGAGCATCGAGGGGGACGAAGCGGCGACCGACGAGCGGCGAGGTGCGGGCGTGTCGAACAAAATCGAGACTGCCCTCGAAGCGCTCCGCGCACAGGGCGTTCTGTTTGCGGCGTCGGTGACCGTAACGCGGGAGAACCTGCGGACCGTGGCGAGCCGGGAGTACATAGAACTGCTACGGGACAAGGGCTGCGGCATATTGTTTTTTATCGAGTATGTTCCCGCGCAGCCGGGAACGGAAGCGCTTGTGCTCACGCCGGAGGAAACACGGTATCTCGCAGAAACGGTAGATGCGTTGCGCGAGAGATACACCGACATGAGTATCTTTTCTTTCCCCGGGGATGAGGACGAGACGGGCGGCTGCCTTGCGGCCGGACGCGGCTTTTTCCACATCAACCCTGCGGGAGGGGCGGAGCCCTGCCCGTTTTCGCCCTTTTCCGTGATGAATGTGCGGGAACACAGTCTGCCGGAGGTGCTCAATTCGGCGTTTTTCGGGAAAGTGCGGGAGATCTCGCAGAGCGATCAAACGCATTTCGGCGGCTGTACGTTGTTCCGGCATGAACAGGAAATTTTCCGGCTCTTCGGCGCGGAAATGGGGAACCGCTGACCGGTAGCCGTTTTAGAAAGACAGGAGAGAGAACATGAATATCTGCATTTTCGGTGCGGCAAGCAATTCGATCGATGCCGCCTACCTCAGCGCCGGTCATGCACTTGGCCGGGAACTTGCCCGGCGCGGGCACACGCTCGTTTTCGGCGGCGGCGCAGGCGGCCTTATGGGGGCTGTCGCTTCCGGCGCCACAGAAGCGGGCGGAAAAAGCATCGGGGTCGTGCCATCCTTTTTGAATGTCGACGGTGCACTGTATGAAAGCTGTACGGAGCTTATCTACACCGAGACGATGCGTGACCGCAAGCAGACCATGGAGGAGTGCTCGGACGCCTTTGTGATGACGCCCGGCGGGGTCGGGACCTATGAGGAGTTCATGGAGATTTTGACCCTGCGGCACCTCGGACGTCACAAAAAGCCGATCGCGGTGCTCAATACAAAAGGATATTTCGACGACCTGAACGCCATGCTGCGGCACGCGGCGGCAGAGGGATTCCTGCCCGAAGCCGATCTGCGGCTTTATCGCTGCTTTGAGGACCCGTCGGCGCTGCTGGACTATCTGGAGCGCTGAAAAAAGGTTCGTCTGGCGTGGGCGGCCGTTTTCCGTTTGCAACAGAAGAAAAAGGCGCTGGCCGAATGGTCAGCGCCTTTTCTGTGTGCCGGGGCACCGTGGCGTTGAGAAAATGCGCAAGAGGCAGAGATTTGCTCTGCTGATTTTTGCGCGCTTATCTGTTTAGATTGCCTATGACTCAAAGAGGGACTGTAAATCGGCGTGAATATACGGATTAAAAGCTATTTACAAATAAAACTACCAATAAATTCGATTTCATAGGGGCACTTTGTTAATTTTGAATAAATAATTGTACAATTTCAAATAAAAAGTTCCAAAACAACTGATTTATCAGTTATTTTGGAACATATTTTTTGGTGACTCAGGAGGGATTCGAACCCTCGACCCTCTGCTTAAAAGGCAGAT
>JBMNPV010000035.1:0-17749 GCA_050943775.1 Oscillospiraceae bacterium | reverse complement strand
GGAAAAACAGATTAAATATTCAATTAGAGTATACTGCGCCGCAGTGGCGGCCTGACCAGAGACTTTCCACAGCAAAATAAGATGAATATGGAGGAACGTCTATGTACGAGAAACTTTTCAGCGAGGGGCATATCGGCAGGCTCACCTTAAAAAACCGCCTTGTCATGTCCCCTATGGGCATCGGCCTCGCGGAGCTCGACGGAACGCCGTCCGAGGATATGATCGCGTTTTACAAAGCGCGCGCTGCCGGCGGAGCCGCTCTTGTGATTCCGGAGATCACCCGCGTAAACGACGACCACGGCGCGGGCCTGCTCCGCCAGCTCTCCGTGACAAAGGACGAAAACATCGCGCCCCTGTCGAAGCTTGCCGACGCGGTCCACAGCGAGAATTCAAAGATTTTTATTCAGCTCCATCACCCCGGCCGCGAAGGTGTTTCCGCACTGATTGGCGGGCAGGAGGTCGTCTCCGCTTCGGCCATCCCCTGCAAGGTCTCAAAGCAGGATACCCGCGCGCTGACGACCGAGGAGGTCAAGGAACTGATCGGGCAGTTTGTCGAGGGCGGCCTCCGCGTGAAGAAGGCAGGCTGCGACGGCGTGGAACTCCACTGCGCGCACGGCTACCTTCTCCAGCAGTTCCTTTCGCCCTACACAAACAAGCGCGAGGACGAATACGGCGGCAGCTTTGAAAACCGTATGCGCATCGTCTCGGAAATCATCGCCGGCATCCGCAAGGCCTGCGGACCGGACTTCCCCATCGGCATCCGCCTCTCGGTCGAGGAATTTCTCGACAAGACGGGCGTAACGGAGGACTACATCCACATTCAGGACGGCGTCAAGATGGCCATGTACTTCGAGGCGCAGGGAATCGACTTCATCGATGTATCCTGCGGCCTTTACGAGACCGGCATGACCTGCGTTGAACCGATCTCCTTTCCGCAGGGCTGGCGGCGCGATATGATCAAAGCCGTCAAGGAGCATGTACATATTCCGGTGATCGGCGTTTCCGTCATCCGCGACCCGAGCGTCGGCGAAAAGTTCTTGGAAGACGGCGTTGAGGACTTCGTTTCCATGGGCCGCAGCTGGCTTGCCGACCCGGACTGGGGCGTCAAGGCGCAGACCGGCCGCGAAAAGGAGATCTGCAAGTGCATCAACTGTCTGCGCTGCTTTGAGACACTGGAAAAGTGGAGCATTGCCGGCATCCCGCCCGAGTGCGCCGTCAACCCGCGCTGCGCACGGGAGCGCAAATTCGGGATCCCCGCGCATGTCTCGGAGGAAAAGCACGCGGTCGTCGTCGGTGGCGGCCCCGCGGGCATGGAAGCGGCTAAGACGCTCGCCGAGCGCGGTGTGAAGGTCACGCTCTTTGACGACAAAAAAGAGCTTGGCGGTACCGTCAATTATGCAAAGCTGCCCCCGCTCAAGGAGCGCATGCAGTGGATTGCGGACTACTACAACGCCTATTTCGAAAAGCTCGGCGTAGAAGTCAAGCTTGGCGAGAACGTAACGGCGGAGCGCGTCGCCGCGATGAATCCGGACGCCGTGATCGTCGCTGTCGGCTCGACTCCGGTCGTGCCGGAAACCATCCCCGGAATCCACGGCGCAAATGTCTGCCGCGACCTCGATGCCCTCGCGGGCAAAGTCGAACTCAAGGGCAAGACCGTCGCCGTGATCGGCGCAGGCCTCACTGGTCTGGAAACCGCTGAGTACATCGCTGCGCAGGGCGCGTCGAAGGTCTATATCGCCGATATGCTCAAGCGTGCCGCGCCGAAGGCCAACCCGACCAATGTCAGCGACGTCTGCGGTCGTCTCAAGCAGTACGACGCGGAGTTTATCTTCAAGCACGCGCTCAAGGAAGTGAAGCCGGACGGCGTTGTGCTCGAGAGCGTGGATGACAAGGCCGAGAAGTTCGTTGCCGCCGACCAGATTGTGCTCTCTCTCGGCAACCGCCCGAACACGGCGCTCTTTGACGAACTCAAGGCAAAGGGCCTCAATGTTCAGCTTGTCGGCTCTGCAAAGCGGGACGACACCATTGCTCCCGCGACCAGCAGTGGCTATAAGGCGGCCTGCAAACTCTTCACCGAAAAGAAAAAGGCCCCGTCTTTCCTCCTCGGTATGGACAGCCTTTCAAAGTTCTGCCAGAAGTCCGTCATGGCGGACCAGCAGGGCGTTTACATGGCCTACCTCACCGACCCGGTTTCCGTGGCAAAGGTCCTGCCTGCACCGCTCAAGCCCTATATGATGCCGATCGTGACGCTTTCGATCTGCCGCGTCGGGAACCCGAGCTTTGCGGACAGCTATTATGAAACGATACTTGGCGTCTACTGCACCTACAACGGCGTTCCGGGCCTCTACCCCGTCAGCATCCTGCTCGGCGGCGAGGGTGCGGAGATGGCCACGCAGTGCGGCCGCGACATCGGCAGTATGCCGAAAAAGCTCGGCAGCCAGATCTTCCTGCGCAGGGACGGCGACAATGTCCACGCGACCGTTGCCCGCCGCGGCGCTCAGCTCGTCGACGCGCGCCTCAAGGTCGGCAAGTATAACAATGCGATGGCGGACATGGTGTTCCAGTTCCCGGCTGCCGGCACGAAGGGCTACGGCATCGGCTACTATGCCCACTTCGACATGATGCCGGACGAAGACGGCGCGCTCCAGTTCCTCAATGGCGCGCTTCTTGAAAACGAGATCGAGTATGACTACAAGGTGTGGGATCCGGCACATGCGGAAATCACGCTCGGTGCGTCCGAGGATGACCCGTGGGCAGCGCTCCCGGTCGTGTCCGTGATCGGTGGCGCGTGGTGCGAAAACGACCTGACGGTCCACAAGCTCCGGCTTGACGAGAAGCTCGAAGCGCAGAGTTTCCTCCCCTTCTGCCTCACCGCCCGCTACGACCGGACGATGTTCATGGAAAAGGGAACCATCTGAGATTTAAAAATGCGTGTGCCCGAGGGCACACGCATTTTTTATATGGAATTTCTTCATACAATCGCACGGCAGGCGGGCGATTCGGACGATGGATGCGCAGCAATCAGTAGGCGACGATCAGCCCGCCGGTGTTGGCATAGATTGTGGAGATGCCGCCGGCGCGGAGAATGGTGCAGTCTTTGAACTTCGCACGCTTCATTATGATGTCGCGCGTCTTGCGCGCACGGTCCGGGCACATACATTGAGAGATATACAGGTGGCGCTCGGACAGGTCCTGACCGGCTGTTCTTGCTGCGATCTGCTCGGCCATCTTGATGATCGCGCGGTCGACCGTCAGCGCTTTGCCGCGCACGCAGATGCTGCCGTTTTCGTCGCCGCCCATGATGAGCTTGAGATTCAGCGCGCTTGTGACGATGGACTGCAGATGGTTGAGACGCCCGTTTTTGCGGAAAACGTCCAGTGTCTCTAAAATGAAATAAGTCGACAGTCCGGAAATGAATTCGAGCCCCTTCTCTACGGTTTCATCAAAGCTGGCGCCCTCCGTTTTAAGACGGTAGATCTCGTTGCATACGGCGATCTCACCGGCTGATGCACTGCGGGAGCTGAAAACGAAAACCTTCTTGTCCGGGTTTTGCTCCATGAACATTTTGCCGGCGATGACCGCGCTGCCATAGCAGCCGCTGATCTTGTCGGAGAGCGTGACGACGAAGATCTCATCGGCGCCACAGTCTTCAAAAACTTCTATGAATTGACCCGGGGAGGGACAGGCGGATTTCGGAGCGTTCAGAGATGCTGCCATCTTTGTGATCAGAGAGGCAGAGCGGAGATTTTCATCATCTATGAAATTTTCTCCGTCAAGCTCGATCGTGAGCGGTACGCGGCGCAGCCAGGGGTAATCGTCCTCAAGATAAGGATAATCGCAGCAGCTGTCACCAATGATTTGAAAACTCATGGAAGTTCACCTCACGTTTCGGATGAATGTAATAATTGTTATTACATATTAAGATATATAAAATCACCTAGATTATACGTTCATGCACTGTTATTGTCAATCAGAAACGCAAGAAAATACTGGTGCACAGCAAAAATTCACGAACGGTTCACTTTTGAGCAAGACGAACGATGACATCCGCACATTCTTCGATGCCCAGTTTGCCGCTGTTGAGGCAGAGATCATAATTCTGACTGCGGCCCCAGGAGCGGCCGGTGTAGTTTTTATAAAAGACCTTACGCTTTTTGTCCTTTTCCTCAAGACGCTTTTCGGGGGCGTCGTCACGCTCCCCATAGAGGCGGACGATGCGATCGGCACGGAAGGCGGTATCCGCAAAGACAAAGACATGCAGTGCGTCCGGGCGGTCATGGAGAATGTAGTCCGAGCAGCGGCCGACGATGACGCAGGGGCCCTCTTCGGGAAGATGTTTGATGAGATTATATTCCATGACGAAGAGCTTATCGGAAAGGGCGGGTGAACTGTCAATACTGCCGCTCGATGCGCCGTAAGCGCTAGTTGCGCCCGAGCGCGCAAGGTTGAAGAGAAAGCTCGATGTTGTCGTTGCGTCCTCTCCCCTCTTTTCAATGAATTCTTCGCTGTAGCCGCTCTCTTTGGCAAGGCGTTCGACGAGCGCCCTGTCATAAAATGCCCAGCCGAGGCGCTCTGCGACCTCGCGGCCGATGGACCTGCCGCCACTGCCGAATTCACGGCTGATTGTAATGACCTGTTTCATAATTTGCCCTCCTTCTGCGTTTGAGGTTTTAAATATTATGTGATGACGAGATGGATTAAAACAGCAGCTCTGCGGCCTGCGCCCAGAGCGGTATGGTCACGGCGCACAGAAGTGTCGAATAAAAAACGCTGCCGGCACTCTCCAATATGGCTTCCGGTTCGCCGGAATCGTATTGGATGGTAAAGGCGTTGAGCATAGACGCCACCGGAAGTGCGGAGTAGATAACGATGATCTTTGCCACTGCCGGGTCGAGCGGCAGCAGATAGAGGATCGGGATGGTGATGACGGGCATCAGCACGTTTCGGAGCAGCGGCATTCGGAGATAGCGCGGCGAGAGCAGAGCCTTTCGGTCATTTTTGCCGATCGTGATGCCGCAGAGAAGCATGCCCAGAGGCGAAGCCGTTGCGCCGATGCTTGCGACCGCCTTATCGAGCGGGACCGGAAAGCGCCATCCCGTGAGGTAAAGCAAAAGACCGATCAATACCGCAACGACCGGGGGCGAGAGCCAGTTTTTGAGGTTTTCACGCGGCGTTTTCTTTTCAACTGCGATGCCCGGCGGAGCCAGCAGCGGCTGGGCCGAGCTATAATAGACCATGCGGATCGGCATGGTGAAGATGACAAAATAGAGCAGCCCCGTGTCACCGTAAAGCTGCTGCGCGACCGGAAAGCCGACGAAGGAAAAATTCGTGAACATGGCGCCGAAGCGCAAGATCCGGCCCGTGAAGCTTTTTTTGTGGAGATGAAAAATGACTTGACCGACTGCAAACCAAAGGCACATCAGACCGGCGCTGAGACCGACGAGGACAGCGCAGTTGCGGAGCTGGTTCGGGTCGTAATCCGTACAGAACGAACGGACGATCATGCAAGGCAGGCAGACATTTAAAACGAGGGCCGCAAGCGACTGATCGAATTTCTCGTCCAGCAGACCGAGTCGCCAGACCAGAATGCCGACCGCGATCAGGAAAAGAAGCTGTATGGAGAGCTGAAAAGCAAGCATGAGATCGTTCAGAACCTTCTGCGGACGGAAGCCGCCGCGTGTATTTCGATGTTCCAAAGCTGATGCTTTGGAACTATCTCTATCATAGCAGAAAATTCCGTCTCTGTCATTCCTATTTGCAAAAATTTTCGGCTGCAATGGTCGAGAGGAAAACGCTCTTTTCCGGCCGCAGATCCAAATCATTACGGAAGAGAAGCCGAAAAATCACATAATTCTTGTCACTTCTGACGAAATTGAGGCGTTCACTTGACAAGCCACCGTGTTTTGATTATGATAAATACAATTCAATACACAAAAGCGATGATGAGGAAGAAGTACCCTTCTCCCCCTCCGAACAGAAAGCAGCCGGTCGATGAGAGGCGCGCGGAGAGTTAAGGCGAATACATCCTCTAGCTCCGCACTGAAAAGCAATGAGTAGGCTGCGGCGTCCGGCAGGCGTTATTCTGCCGGCTCTTTGCACGGCATATGCTGGAAGAGAGCTTGAGGCGGCAACACGCAAGTTTGCCGCGAACCAAGGTGGTACCGCGACTTTTCGCCCTTCGGATTATTCCGGGGGCTTTTTTTTATGCACAAATCAAATTTATGATGAGATAAGGAGTCATGCAAATGCCGATCACAGAATTTCTCGAGCGCAATGCGCGCGAATGGCCGGATGAAACAGCGTTGGTCGAAATCAACCCTGAGCACGAAAACAGCGAAGCAAAAACCTCATGGAAAGAATATGCCCTTGTCGAGATGAACTATCAGGAGAACACCTATCGCCGCGAACTCAGCTGGCAGGACTTTGACCGCCGCGCAAACCGCTTTGCGCATCTCCTGCTCGCAAACGGCGTCCAAAAAGGTGACAAGGTCGCAATTCTGCTGATGAACTGCCTGGAATGGCTGCCGATCTATTTCGGCGTTCTCAAGTCCGGTGCCCTCGCCGTGCCGCTCAACTACCGCTATACCGCCGAGGAGATCAGATACTGTGTCGATCTGGCTGACTGTTCCCTGCTCGTTTTCGGGGAAGAATTCATAGACCGTGTCAAGGAGATCCGCGATCAGATCCCCAACGTCAAAAAGCTCTATTACGTCGGCTCGGACTGCCCGGACTGGGCGGACAGCTACTACAAATTCATGTATTACTGCTCCTCCCGCAATCCGCGCATCCCGCTGACGGACGACGATTATGCCGCGATTTATTTTTCCTCCGGCACGACGGGATTCCCCAAGGCCATCCTGCATAAGCACCGCGCATTGATGCACTCGGCCATCGCCGAGCAAAAACACCATGGCCAGCAGCGCGGCGACTGTTTCCTCTGCATGCCTCCGCTTTACCACACCGGCGCGAAGATGCACTGGTTCGGCAGTCTCATTTCCGGGAGCAAGGCTGTGCTGCTGCGCGGCATCAGCCCAAAGACCATTCTCAAGACCGCGTCGGATGAGCATGCAACGAACGTCTGGCTGCTTGTTCCGTGGGCACAGGATATTCTCGACGCGCTCGACCGCGGAGATGTAAAACTTGCGGATTATGACCTTTCCGGCTGGCGGCTCATGCATATCGGCGCACAGCCAGTCCCCCCCTCGCTCATTGAGCGCTGGCGCGGATATTTTCCAAACCACCAGTATGACACGAACTATGGACTATCAGAATCCATCGGCCCCGGCTGCGTTCATCTGGGCGTTGAAAATATCCAAAAGGTTGGAGCCATCGGCCTTGCGGGCTATGGCTGGGAGACAAAGGTCGTCGACGCAGACAAAAACGAGGTCCCAAAGGGCGAAGTCGGAGAGCTTGCGGTGCGCGGCCCCGGCGTTATGGTCTGCTACTATAAAAACCCGGAGGCCACAAAGGAATCCCTTTCGGAGGACGGATGGCTTTGGACCGGCGATATGGCCCGTGTTGACGCGGATGGATTCATCTGGCTCGTCGACCGCAAAAAGGATGTGATCGTCATGGGCGGCGAGAACCTTTACCCCGTCCAGATCGAAGATTTCCTCCGCACGAACGACAAGATCAAGGATGTTGCCGTCATTGGCCGCCCAAACCCGCGGCTCGGCGAGATTCCCTGCGCGATCATCGAACTCAAGCCCGATGTTACCGCGACCGAGGAGGAGATCAACCAATTCTGCGAGGCATTGCCGCGGTATAAGCGTCCGCGCGAGATCATTTTTGATAAAGTCCCGCGCAATCCCACCGGCAAGATCGAAAAACCCGCGCTTCGGAAAAAGTACGGGAGCCTTGACATCGTTTCTATCCAGACTGGAACAGGAAAATAAGTAAAATGATAACGGCACGTAGAGAGGAAATCTGGCCTCTCTATGTGCCGTATTTATGCATTACGTACATGGTTGGCACTCGTAAGATATGAATAATATACAAAATACACCGAAAAGGTAAAGTATGTATTGACATCTTCGGATAAATTGTTATACTTTACTTGTAAAGTAAAGTATTCCGAAGGGATGTGGCACCTTGCTGATAACGAGAGAGACTGACTACGCGATCCGCGTTGTGCGGGCGCTTCACAGAGGCGGCCAGCTCTCGGCTCGTGAGATTGCGGAACGCGAAAATATGCAGCAGGCGATCACCTATAAGATGCTGCGGAAACTTTACAAGGCAGGCGTTGTCGAATCCCGGCGCGGTGTGGAAGGCGGTTATATTCTCACCAGACCCATCGACAAACTCTATCTATACGATCTCTTTGATGCGCTCAATGAAGAAATGCTGCTTACGGAATGTCTTGAACCCGGCTATAACTGCGCGAACAACCAGGAAGGCACCTGTGCGGTTCATAGAGAACTCAGCCGTATTCAGAAAATCATTGAGGCGGAGATGAAACGCCATCCGCTGTCAGAACTGCTCAAAGCCGCGAACGAAGACGGCAAACAGTGATTGTTTTCCGTTGGCTGCCGTCTGTCGAGCGATACATAGAATGATTTCTCTCCTCTTTCCATATATCCTCTCCTCCAAAGCTTATCCCCCGGCGGCTGGAACACTTTCCAGCTGCCGGGGGATAATTTTATTTCGAAGACGCGGCCATCGGCCTTCAGCAGACCTTGACGGACCAGCCCTTCGTATCGGGGATCTTACCCCACTGGATGCCGGTGAGGGTATCGTATAGCTTCTGCGTGAGTTCACCGATGCCGTTGCCGATGCGATAGTTCTGCCCCTCATAGCTCAGCTCGCCGATTGGGGAGACAACAGCCGCGGTGCCAGTGCCCCAAGCCTCCTCGAGCGTGCCGTTTTTTGCGGCCTCGCTGAGCTCGTCAATGGAGAACTCGCGCTCTTCGACCTTGTAGCCCCAGTCCGTCAGGAGCTCAATGCAGGATTTCCGGGTGATGCCGGGAAGAACACTGCCGGTGAGCTTTGGCGTGACAACAACGCCGTTGATCTTGAACATGACGTTCATGGAGCCGACTTCTTCAATGTTGCGGCGTGTGACGCCGTCAAGCCAGAGGACCTGTGAAAATCCTTTCTTCTCGGCGCGTTCGCCGGCACGGATGGAAGCGGCATAGTTGCCGCCGCACTTTGTGTAGCCGGTACCGCCGCGGACTGCGCGGACATCCGCGTCCTCGATCATGATGCTTACGGGGTTGAGCCCCTCTTTATAGTAGCTGCCGACTGGGCTGAGGATGATAGAGAACAGGTAGCTATCCGAAGCGTGGACGCCGAGGTGCGGCGCTGTGGCGATGATGAACGGGCGGATATACAGAGAGGTGTTGGGCTCAGACGGGACCCAATCTTTTTCGATCTCCACCAGCGTTTTGACAGCAGTTATAAAGTCTTCCTCGGGAATTTGCGGAATGCACAGACGCTCAGCGGAACTGTTCAGACGACGGGCGTTTTCGATCGGACGGAACAGGAGGACTTCCCCTTTGTCGTTACGGTAGGCCTTCATGCCCTCGAAGATCTCCTGTGCGTAATGGAAGACGACGGCTGCGGGCGAGAGCTGAAAGTCGGCGAAGGGTACGATACGCGGATCGTGCCAGCCCTCCCCCGCATCATAGTCCATCAGGAACATGTGATCGGAAAAATATTTGCCGAAAGGAATCCCGTCCAGCGAAGGCTTCTCCTTCAACACGGCTGCTTTTTCGATTTTGATGGTTTCCATGATATTCACGCTCTCTTTCAAATTCATTTATAGGATTAATATATTATTTTAACATGAAAGTGCAGCATTTCAAGAAAAAACATATGGTTTTCAGAAACTTTGTCGCATCCGCTGTTTTGCGCTTTCACACATTGCTGCGTTTAGGTCATTCTGCAAAAAGAAAGTGCCGCCGTTTTCCGGCTGCAAAAAACGGCGGAAGCGTTTGGTGAATCGCAACTCCACGGCCGCAGCATAAGCGGCTGTGCGCAGTGGGGCGCTGTTCACTTGCTTCTCGCCGTTTTGTGGGTTTAGAGGATGTTATCCGCCGATCTCAATGGTCTTAAGCAGGGCAAAACGCCCCGTGTCGGCGTCGAGCTGCTTGATATAGGTTACGGTGCGGGCGGCTCGACCGCCCTTATCAAAGGCTACGGGCCCGGTCACACCATTGTAAGAGGTCTGACGCAGGGCGTCGGTGACAGCCGCAGGGTCTGTGGAAGCGGCAGACTTGATCGCGCCGACGAGCAGCATATAGGCGTCATAAGCGGTGGCGCTGTAAGACGAGGCATAGGTGCTGCCACCGTTTTTGCGTTTTGTGTTCTCGCCGTCCCCTGTCCATGCGGAAAAACGCGAGGCGAAACCGGCCGAAACCGGCTCATCTCCGCAACCGTCATAATCGGCGACGACATAGACATTGTCCGAGTAGTAGTCTGCATCCGAAAGCAGAAGCCCCGCGTCCCATGCGGAAGATCCGATGACCGGGCAGAGAATGCCGTTTTTCCGCGCAAGCTGCAGGAAAGCTTCGCCATCCTCGGCACTGGAAGCCATGAAGACGATATCCGCGCGGCACTGTTCGATGGCCTGTATGCTCACGAGGTCGAGTTTTTTACCGGCTGTGAAAGGGATCTCTGTGCAAGCACCGCCGAGTGCTGTGAACGCTTCGACGAAAGCCTTCGCGAGTGCCTGCGAGGAGGAATCTGTGTTGTCTGACAGAACAGCGGCGCTGTGACGATCGAGACTCTGGGCGAGACCGGCGGCGGCGCGTCCGGACAGCGAAACCGACGGCGCGAGCGAGAAGAAGCTGTTTGATGACGCCGTATCCTCTGCACCGCACACAGAAAGCACCGGGAGGTCGGCTTTTGCATAGGCGGGGAGCGCTTCACGCGCACTCTGGGAGAGAAACGGACCGATGACGGCGGTCACGCCGCCTTTGGAAAGAGCGGCGGCAGCGGACTGCGCACCGGAATCAGTGCCTGCGTCGTCTGTTTCAACCAGCTCGAGCTTATAGGTGGTGCTGCCGATATCGACCGTCGGTGTGACGGAGTGGGCGTAGCGAAGACCGAGAAGCACACGCGCATCGTCTGTGGAGCCCGGACCGGTCAGCGAAGCGGGAACGCCGATGCGGATGGTGTTTTCCTCCGGCGAGGGAGAGACATTCGATGAAGCCGAAGGGGCGGTGGACATATATGTAGCCTCCGAGCCTCTGTCCGAGGAGCCGCTGAAGATCAGCAGTGCCGCCACAAGACAGATGGAGAGCGTAAATAGCAGAGCTTTTTTCATGTGGACTCCCATTTCAAAACATTTGGAATGTCAGCAGTTTGTATTTGTTTGATATAATATAACAATTCGGTTACAAAATCAAGACATTTCCGAGGAAATAGGCGTTGTGCACAAAGAAGCCGAAGTCAGAGCATGCGGGGGCTTGTCCGCCAGTCGCCGTTCCCGCGCCGTTCCTCCACGGCGGAGTAGCCGAGAACATAAAAATCGTGTGCATCGCTGTTGAGCACGAAGATCTTTTTGCTTTCGGCATCCAGATCGCGGACAAAAGCGGGTTTGGTCAGGATGGGAATGCGGGATTTCTGCTGTGCGATGCGGAGCACCTCGCGGCCTTTGGCATTGGCAGCAAGTACGCGGGCATAGGGCGGGATCTCCTCAGCACTGCCCGCGCTGATGCCGAGCGCTGCGAACATGCACATACGGCGTAAACGCGCCATCGCATAGCGCTTCGACTTTGCTGCCGCGAGTATGCCGTCGAGTGATGTTTCCTCGTGTGCTGCGTCGCAGAGCTTTTTCGACAGCCCCTCCGCGTCGTCCGGGATCAAGGCAAAATCAGCCTGCTTTTTCATTCGCAGACGGGAGAGAATGGCACATTCCAGAGCATCTGTGGTAACCGGTCCTCTGCCCTGCTCCCTTTCTTCTTTATAGAGCTGCCAACAGGCATGCGGGACATAGTCTTTGATGGGTTCTCCGAGCGCGAGCAGACGACGCAGTTCGGACGCGGAGCCGACGCCGTCGTGCTCCGGTCCCTCGCGTTCGATGGCGAGCGGCTCCATGCGCAGACGCTGCTGATAGATCGCCTTGAGGTATTCGACGGCAAGGATGTTGTTCGGCGCTTCGAGTATCTGTGCGAGCGAACCGATATCGCGGGCGATGGCTGCCTGCCTTGCCGCGGCATAGGAGACACCGGTTTTGAGTTCCTCCCGGATGGCAGCGTCCAGCGAGGGATCCATGAGCATCGTCGCGACGGTACTCAGCGTTTTTACGTCCGCATATTCTGCACCGAAGCTAAGGTAGTCGACGCAACCGAGTGCGCCGAGAAGGCCTACCCCGCCGCGCGCAAATCCTTCTGCCGAGGACATGCACCACGGCAGAGGCAGTTCCAGCACCAGATCCGCGCCGCCCTTGATCGCAGCTTCTGCCCGGGCAAATTTTGAGAATACGGCGGCCTCGCCGCGCTGGACAAAGTCTCCCGACATGGCGCAGACGACTGCCGCGTCTCCGCCGGCAAGTTTGCGACTTGCCGCAATGTGCCGCGCGTGGCGGTCATGGAAGGGATTATACTCCGCAATGATACCGACAATTTTCACAGCGATTCCTTTCTGATCATGCAAAACTGCGTTAATAATATAACATATGCCACAATTAGGCGAAAACACTTGATTTATGGTCTATAATAGTATTAAAATAGTTCGGTATGTTATTGTGCCGGATAAATTATTTTACAATCGTTCCGGTAAGAATACAATAGGAAAGGGACAGCAACATGAAAATTTTAGTGATCAACGCGGGAAGCTCTTCCCTCAAATATCAGCTCTTCGATATGGACGGCGAGAAAGTGCTCGCAAAAGGCCTGTGCGAGCGCATCGGTATCGGCGGCCATCTGAAGCATAAACCTCTCATCGGCGACAAGCCGGTTTTCGATCAGGACATCAACCTTCCGACCCACGCAGAAGCTATTGCAGCCGTTATTGACAAACTCACAAGTAAGGAATACGGCGTCGTTTCCTCCATGTCTGAGATCAATGCGGTTGGCCATCGTGTCGTCCACGGCGGAGAGACATTTGCATCCTCCGTCCGCATCACGGACGAGGTCATGAAAGCCATTCAGGACTGCATCCCCTTTGCGCCGCTCCACAACCCCGCCAACATCACCGGCATCGAAGCCTGCAAAAAGGTCATGGGCGAGAATGTTCCGCAGGTTGCCGTTTTCGATACCGCTTTCCATCAGACCATGCCCGGCAAGGCTTATATGTACGCTATCCCCTATGAGTATTATGAGAAGGACAAGATTCGCCGCTATGGTTTCCACGGCACCAGCCACCGCTACGTGACTGCCCGCGCCGCTGAGATGCTGGGCAAGCCGATTGAGGAGCTCAAGCTCATCTCCTGTCACATGGGTAACGGCAGCTCTATCTGCGCTGTTGACCACGGCAAGAGCACCGACACCTCCATGGGATTCACCCCGCTGGTTGGTCTGCCGATGGGTACCCGCTGCGGCCAGATGGACATGGGCGGCGTGCAGTACATCATGGACAAGTACGGCTATAACATTGACCAGATGCTCGAGATCCTCAACAAAAAGTCCGGCGTTCTGGGCGTTTCCGGCGTGTCCAGTGACTTCCGTGACCTTGATGAGGCCGCTGAAAAGGGCAACGACCGTGCAAAGCTTGCACTTGATATGTTCAACTACTGGGTCGCAAAGACGGTCGGCGGTTATGTTGCCGCGATGAACGGTGTCGACGCCATCATCTTTACCGCCGGCATCGGTGAAAACAGCGCCTCTACCCGTGCCGCGATCTGCGAATACTTCGGCTACCTCGGCACAAAGATCGATTCGGCTGCCAACGGTAAGCGCGGCGAGGATACCGTCATTTCCACTCCGGACAGCAAGGTTAAGCTTCTTGTCATTCCGACCAACGAAGAACTAGTTATCGCACGTGACACCGAGTCCCTTATTTCGAAATAAACAGGTCTTTTCAAATGAATAAAAAGGGCCGTGACAAGCGGATCTCCGCTGTCACGGCCCCTCTTTTTTCGTCAAAAAACAGCGACCGGATTTTCCAGCCGCTGTTTTTAGGAAAAGAGCAGACTTAGTTGATGCCCTTCATCTTCTTGATCTCAGCGGTGAGAACAGGAAGGATCTCAAAGAGATCGCCGACAACGCCGTAATCTGCGACGTTGAAAATCGGAGCGGTCTCATCCTTGTTGATGGCGATGATGGTCTTGGAACCGCTCATGCCGGCAAGGTGCTGAATAGCGCCGCTGATACCGCAGGCGATATAGAGCTTCGGGCCAACGGTTTTACCGGTCTGGCCGACCTGATGCGAGTGAGCGATCCAGCCGCTGTCAACAGCCGCGCGGGATGCACCGACGACGCCGCCGAGAACGTCAGCCAGTTCCTCAATGGGCTTGAAGCCCTCCGGTCCGCCGACACCGCGGCCGCCGGAAACGATGATCTCGGCACCTTCAAGGTCGACGATTTCGCCGGCTGCTTCCTTGATGACTTCAAGGAACTCGGTGCGGATATCTTCGGGAGCAACGTGGAAATCTTCCTTGATGATCTCTGCGGTACGTGTTTCGTCCGCTTCGCCTCTCTTGAAGACGCCGGGACGAACGGTGCCGATCTGCGGACGGTTGTTCGGGCAAAGAATGGTTGCCATGAGGTTGCCACCGAATGCCGGACGGGTCCATGCAACGTTGCCGGACTCTTCATCGTAAGCGAGCTGCGTGCAGTCTGCGGTCAGACCAGTGCGGAGACGGCAGGAAAGACGCGGGCCCATATCGCGGCCGTTGTTGGTTGCGCCGATGAGGATGCTCGTTGGTGCATACTTTTCAACGAGGTGATACATAGCTGCGACATATGCGTCGGTGGTGTAGTGCTGATATTCGGGGCCGTCAACGACGATGACGGAGTCAGCACCGTGTGCAACAGCGGTCTTGACAGCGGCATCGGTCTTGTAGCCGACTACGATACCGACAAGCTTGCCGCCCTGCTTGGCAGCGAGTTCCTTGCCGGGGTTGAGAAGCTCAGCGCCGACGTTCTTGGCGGTGCCGTCTTCGTTGGTTTCAATAAATACCCAAAGGTCTTTCGTTTTCGGATCCATTTTCGTTTCCTCCCTTAAACAATGCCGTCGGCAACGAGCTTGTTAAACAGTGCTTTCGCAGTGTCCGCGCCGCTCTCTTCGTGGATTTTGATGCCGCCGCTCTTGACAGGAGGCGTAAAGGTCTTCTTGACCTTCGTGGGCGAACCCTTGAGACCGACACGCTCGGGATCGATGCCGGTGAGATCGGCAAAACCGATGGTCGGGATCTCCTTGCGGTTGGCAGCCATCTTGGACTTGATGGAGGGATAACGAGGATCCCATGCGGGCTTTGTAACGGTGATAACGCACGGGGTCTTAATGGCGAGCATTTCGCAGCCGTCTTCAAGCTCTTTCTTGACCTTGAGCTTGCCGTTGCCTTCATCAAAGACTTCAAGTGCATAAGTAACCTGCGGATAGCCGAGATGCTCGGCGAGTTCCGGACCGACCTGAGCAGTATCGCCATCAATTGCCTGCTTGCCGCAGAAAATGATGTCGAACTTGCCTTCGAACTCTTCGAGCTTCTTGACAGCGCAGGAGATGATGTAGCTGGTAGCGAGCGTATCAGAACCGCCGAATTCACGACCGGAAACCAGATAGGCCTTGTCGCCGCCGACTGCGAGACATTCCTTCAGAGCGTTCATAGCCTGAGGAGGTCCCATGGAGACGACAGTGATTTTCGTGTCAGGGTCCTTATCCTTGATACGGGCTGCGCACTCAAGTGCGTAACCATCGAACGGGTTGACGATGCTGGGAACACCGTCGCGAATGAGTGTGTGCTTTTCGGGGTCTATCCTGATTTCTGTGGTATCGGGTACCTGTTTGACACAAACAAGTATGTTCATGATAGAGATTCCTTCTTTCCATTTTATTGCCATTGCGATCGAACGTGCCGACACCCCGCAGACAGACAAGCTGAAAGGCAGGATATCGGACCCTGTACGCTCGAAAGAACGCTATTGTCCCACATTTTTTATTATACATTTTGTAATATCGAATGTCAACATTTTGGCACAGTGCAACGCAGAGAAGCTCGTCCAAATTACGTCAGCGTGCAGGTCCGTTCTGTGTGCAAAAAAGCCAACTTACTTCTGTCTGTTACAAGGCAATGGCCGTTGCTGCAAGCGGGAAGCGACAGATTCGATAAAACAACTCATAAAAGACAAGGTCCCGGGGAATTTATTTCTCCGAGACCTTGCTTTGCGTGCGCCGAAGCGCAAGAGAAAGGTTAAACGGTCTGGTGAGCAGACTGTTTAAAAGCTTACATCATGCCAGAAGCCTTGAGGAGGGACTTCACGATGACCATGCGCTGGACCTGGTTCGTGCCCTCAAAGAGCTGGCTGATCTTGGCGTTTCTGTACATGATCTCAATCGGGTACTCCTTGGAGTAGCCGTTGCCGCCGAAAATCTGGATGGCGTCTTCGGTGCACTTGACGAAGGAGTCCGAAGAAAAGGTCTTGGAAGCGGAAGCGAGAGCGCTGTCCTTAACGCCGGAGTCGATGAGACGGGCGACCTTGTAAGCCAGTGCGCGGGAAGCTTCGTAGCGGATCTCCATGTCGGCGATCATGAACTGGATAGCCTGGTTGGTGAGGATCGGCTGGCCGAAGGTGACGCGGGTTGCCGCGTACTCAAGGCACTTGTCGATGCAGGACTTCATGCCGCCGCAGGTGCTGGCGCCAACGCCTGCCGGACGGGTGACGTCGAAGGTGCTCATGGCGATCTTGAAGCCGGCACCCTCTTTGCCGACGAGGTGATCTTCCGGAACGCGGACGTTCTCGAAGATAACTTCGGAGGTGTTGGAAAGACGGATGCCCATCTTGTCTTCGTCCTTGCCGACGGAAACACCGGGACGATCGCGCTCAACGATGAAGCAGGAGAGGCCGTGCGTACCGGCGCCCGGATTGGTGACGGCGAAAACGGTGAAGATGCTGGCGAGCGGAGCGTTCGTAATGAAGCACTTTGTGCCGTTGATGACCCACTCATGGCCCTCGTGAACAGCAGTTGTGCGGGCGTTGGCAACGTCGGAGCCGGCGTCAGCCTCGGTCAGCGCGAAAGCGGCGAGACCGCCATCGACTATGTACTTGCCGTAATAGTTCTTCTGTTCCTGCGTACCGAACTGAGCAATAGGCTCATAGGAGAGGCTGCAGGCGCCGATTGTGGTTGCGAAGCCGGAATCCTGATAGCCGATCTCTTCAAGAACGATGGAGTTTGCAACCTGGCCCATGCCGCCGCCGCCGATTTCTTCGGGGAGCGTAATGCTGGTGAGACCCATCTCGGCTGCCTTCTTGACAACATCCATCGGAACCTTGTTCTGCTCGTCGCATTCCTTGATCTTCTCAAAAGGAAGCTCCTTGCGAATGAAGTCGCGGGTCATCTGCTGAATGTCAATCTGGTCCTGTGTGAATTCAAATTCTTCTTGCATTTTCCTGTCTCCTTCATACATTGTCTGATCTTTGCTAGGGATACGGCGGTTTCCTTCGAAAGACGCCGGTTCAGATTGATTGCGGCTCCTGACTGCGGTCCGATGCACGGAGTACATGCGCCGCATCATCAAGAACGTTAATAATCTGACAATCGACTTTGAACATTATACCGCTTATCGCATCTTTTTGCAATGCTTTTATACGAAATAATAATTGTTTTTTCCAGTAGAAAGACATTTATACAATCGATAATACAAAAT
>JBMNPV010000034.1:0-18019 GCA_050943775.1 Oscillospiraceae bacterium | reverse complement strand
AAAGCCAATGGAAAAAAGACGGTGCGAGCGGTCATACAGCGGTGCGAAGGACATCGGCGCCAGGAGGTCGGCGCACTTTTGCGCGAGGTCGGGGCGGCCGTATTCGAGAAGACCCTCGCGCGCAATGGTGAGACAGACGGCCAGATTGCCGCTGTCGACCGTGGAGACATAGGCCGGGTGCAGCGGCGAGAGCGTCACCGTGTCGTACCAGTTGTAGAGATGCCCATTCCACTTTTGCATGGCGGAGAGGGTGTTTAGAATGTTTTCCATGAGCGCAACGGCGATCTCCCGCTTTGCAATGCCGAGGTCGGCGGCGGACAGACAGCTCAGAAGACACAGGCCGATGTTTGTTGGCGAGGTGCGGTGGGCGATACCGACCGGAGGACGCTCCTGCCAGTTGTCGGGCGGGAGAAAGTGGTCCTGCGGTGTGCAGAAATCCTCAAAAAAGGCCCAGATGCGGGAAGCACAGGCGAGGAGGTAGGTCCGGTCCTCTGAGGAGACCGGCACATCGCGCACAATGATGCGCGAGAGCAAAGACGCAAACCACGGGGAGAGAAGCCAGAGGATCCCCGCAATCCATGCAAACGGACAGGGCGCGAAGCAGACCGCGAGACCGGCAACGACGCAGGGCCACATACCTATATAATAACGTGGCGTACCATGTTGCTGGCGTTCGAGTGCGGAGGCGGGCGTCCACTCCAGCAGTTTCCGACGGCTCAGACCCATTCGCCAGAGCGCCGTGACCGCAGCCGAGAGACATACCCACGCCTCAAAGGGGAGCAGCAGAAGCTTGACGGCGAACATTTTCAGCGCCCCGCCAACACCCCGGCAGACCTCGCTTTGATAGTGCAGCCGAAGCTCTGCTTCGTCGCGGAAAAGGGATTCAACAGCGGCGACGATCAAATGAAATGCCAAAATCAGAACGACAAGCAGTGCGGCACGCAAATATTCTGCGCGTGGAACAAAAAACGCGCTTAATATCGCCGCAAAGGAGAACGGGGCGACAAGGCTTCGACGGACGCTATCAAAAAGACGCCAATGGTCGATGGGGCTAAGGCCGCGGCCGCGGGCAAAAAGCCAGGGAAGATTCTGCCAGTCCCCGCGTGTCCAGCGGTGGAGCCGTTTGTAATAGGGCAGCACATCCGAAGGAAACTGATCGGTGAGTTCGACATCCCCTACGTAGCCGCCGTGCAGAAAAGCACCCTCGAGCGCATCATGGGAAAGGACTCGGTTTTGCGGGATGCGCCCGTCCATGCATTGATAGAAGGCTTCGATGTCCAGAATGCCTTTTCCCGCAAAGCCGCCGTTATCAAAAGCATCCATGTAGAGTTCGGAACTGTCGCTGCCGTAGGGGTCAAGACCGCCTTGTCCGGCGAAGATATTTGCGAAGCGGCTTTTCTCACAGGAGGATAATTCCGAACTGATCCGTGGGTGCAAAATACCGTAGCCGCTTTTGACGACACGCGTTTCCGGGTCAATAACAGGACGATTGAGCGGATGCAGCATGGCGCCGATCAGCTCGCGGGCCGCGCCCGGAGTCAGGCGGGTGTCCTCGTCGAGCGTCAGAAGAAAGCGCGTGCCTCGCAGGGAGAGGCGGCTGCCCGAAAGCGTTTCGACGGAGCTTTTTTTGTTTTGTAGCATTGCGCAGAGCTCAAGGATGGCGCCGCGCTTACGCTCCCACGCCATGTAACGCCTGTCCGCACGGCAGAAATGGCGGGGACGGAGAAAGAAGAAAAATTCGCCGTCGTATTTTTCGTTGAGCGCGTCGATCGCCGTCTTGAGAGACTCGACTCGCGCGGCGTCCGCGGGCGTTGTTTCACTGTCCGCGTCCGGAAGATCCGCGAGGACGCCAAAGAGCAGATTTTCGCCGCAGTCACGGCTGGCAAGACGGTATTCCTCAAGCTTGCGCGCAAGGGCGGGGCCCGCTTCCTCACTTGAGAGCAGGGCGGAAATGACGCAGAGCGTGCGTCCTTCGGCGGGTACGCCGTTTTCAAGCTCCATGCGCGGGACCTGCGACGGCGGCGTGAAAGCGAGGATGAGCATATCAATGAGATTTTTGACAAGCTCCGAGTAAGGGAAAAGTAGCAGCGCAAACACTGCGACGCTGTCAAAAATTCGGGCAGTGAAGCAGCTCAGCAAAAGTGTGATCAGAATATTCGCCCAGATGTAGAGCGCGCCGCGCGGGCGCGCTGCTTTTTTGCCGAGGGGCTGTTCAAAGAGCCAGTAACCGACATGCGCCGCCGCACCGGACGCATTTTGCGCGAGCATGAGCGCGCGCTCAGCGACCCGGTGTTCGCTGGTATGGTATTTTTTCGCGAATGCCTCTACGCGCTTCTTATAGCTCTCGCGCGTCTTTTCGGACATGTCGGAGTAGACTTCGGCGGGGTCCTCCCCGAGGGTGCGCTCGGTGATGTCGACCGCCTCAAGAACCTCGGAGAGATCAACTGTCGAGAGCAGACGCAGTGTTGAAAAAAGGTTTCCCGCCAATATGCCGGCCGCATTGCCGCAGCCGCCGGATTCATAGAGCCTGCGGAGATCGGCGATGGCAGCCGCTTTCAAAAAGGGGGCGAAGCAGGAGAGCTCTTTGCGGCTGAGGACAAGCGCAAGCTGACAGCCCGCGAGATAGAACCCGCAGCGCTCCTTCGTGACGCTGCCGTCGCCCGCGCGCAGCAGAGCAACGCACAGCCGAAGCAGCACGGGTTCTCCTTCTGCAGCCGGAAAGCGCCCCATTCCGCGCAGTTCCGCGGCGGCGCGCAGGCCCTCTCGCTGGGCAAGATAGAAGTTGTCGAGCAGCCATTCTGCAGCGGGCGAGACAGGACCATCCATGCTTTGCGCTTCGAGCGCATCATGCCGCTTTTTCAGCGCGCGCAGATCTTCGCGGATACCGCGCACGACAGATGCGCTGCCGCAGTGCCCGAAAACGTGAAGCGAACGTGCGATATTCTCCCCGTATAAGGACAACCCGTCGTCCTCTACAAAATAGACAGACTTGTCGTTTTCCATGCAGCCGACCTCTTTTCTGACAGTATCGTAAACAAAAGTTTGCCACGATGCGACGCAAAATATTCCGATGGCTGTAAAGTGAAAATACTTGACAAGCTTATGGAGAATGCGTATAATAAACAAGCTTAGCCGAAAGGGAGGATGGGCGATGGAGAATAAAACGCTTCAGATGACCATGCTTCTCGACTTTTACGGTGAGCTGCTGACCCCGAAGCAGCGCAGGGCTGTGACGCTCCGCTATGACGATGACTTCTCCCTTGCGGAGATCGCGGAGGACATGGGCATCACGCGGCAGGGCGCGCGGGACCTTCTGGTCCGCGCGGAGGCAACGCTTATCGAAACCGAGCAGAAGACCGGCATTGTCCGCCGCTTCACGGAGCAGCGGGAGGAGCTGGACCGCATGGACGGGCAGCTCAGGCAGCTGATCTCCATGACGGACGGTCCGGCCAGGGAACTGGGCGAAAAGCTTCTTTCGGAGCTTTCCGCTATCCGAGACTGATTTTCAGTGAGGTTCAAGTATGGCATTTGAAAGCCTTTCAGACAAATTATCGGCTTCCTTCAAAAAACTGCGTGGCAAAGGCCGCCTCACAGAGGCAGACGTCAAGGAAGCGATGCGCGAGGTGCGCCTGGCACTGCTGGAGGCCGACGTCAGCTACAAGGTCGTCAAGGACTTCGTCAGCAAGGTCAGCGAGCGTGCCATGGGGCAGGATGTCTTGGAGAGCCTGACTCCGGCGCAGATGGTGATCAAAATCGTCAATGAAGAGCTGACCGCTCTCATGGGCACCGAAAACGAGAAGCTGAATATTTCTTCGCAGTCGCCGAGCGTTGTGATGCTCGTCGGCCTGCAGGGCGCGGGTAAAACGACAAACGGAGCGAAGCTTGCGGCCCTCATGCGGAAAAACGGCAAACGGCCCCTGCTCGTGGCCTGCGACGTCTATCGTCCCGCCGCCATTGCGCAGCTCGAAACGGTCGGCGCACAGCTGGACATTCCCGTTTTCCAGATGGGACAGGGAAACCCGGTCGATATCGCAAAGGCCGGCATCGAGCACGCCAAGCGCCACGGCAACGACCTTGTTTTTCTCGACACGGCCGGCCGTCTCCACATCGACGAGGCGCTGATGGACGAACTTAAAAATATCAAGGCCGCGACGGCCCCCGCTGAGATCATGCTGGTCCTCGACGCGATGACCGGTCAGGACGCGGTGAATGCCGCAAAGGCATTCGATGATCAGCTCGGCGTGACCGGCGTTATGCTCACAAAGCTGGACGGCGACGCACGCGGCGGCGCGGCGCTCTCCGTACGGGCCGTGACCGGAAAACCCATCAAATTCATCGGCACCGGCGAAAAGCTGGATATGATCGAGCCTTTCCACCCGGATCGAATGGCCTCCCGCATCCTCGGCATGGGCGATGTGCTCACGCTGATCGAAAAAGCGGAGCAGAGCTTCGACGAAAAAAAGGCACTCGAAATGACCGAGCGCCTGCGGCAAAACAAATTTACGTTTACCGATTATCTCGAACAGCTTGAACAGCTCAAGCAGATGGGGGATCTGAGAGATATTGCGGCGATGCTACCGGGAATGGATGCAAAAGCGCTGAAAAACGTGAGTTTCGACGAGAAAGCCTATTCCCGGACCGAAGCCATCATCCGTTCCATGACACCGAAAGAGCGCGAAAACCCGGCCATCATCAACAGCAGCCGGAAAAAACGCATTGCGGCCGGCAGTGGCACGAGCGTCGTGGAGATCAACCGACTTCTAAAACAATTCGACCTGATGAAGTCTATGACAAAACAGATGACTTCCGGCAAGAAAGGCAGACGCATGGGGATCCCCGGCTTGGGGAAAATGCCCTTTGGTTTTTAACTGCAACCCGCCATGCGGCGGCTGCATATATACAGTAAACTAATGGAGGTGAATATACATGGTCAAGATTAGACTTCGCAGAATGGGCGCAAAGAAGAACCCGTATTACCGTATTGTCGTCGCCGATTCGCATTTCCCGCGTGACGGCAGATTCATCGAGGAGATCGGTACCTACGATCCGCTTACCACCCCCGCCACCATCAAGGTTGACGGCGAGCGCGCCAAGTACTGGATTGGCAACGGCGCCCAGCCCACAGAGACCGTCAGAGCTTTGCTGAAAAAAGCAGAGGTACTTTAAGCTGAGGTGCGAACATGAAAGAGCTATTGACCTACATCGCGCAGAACCTTGTCGACCATCCCGATGAGGTTCAGGTAACCGAGCGGGAAGCCGATGGGGAAACTGTCTTTGAAGTCCGCGTTGCCGAAGGCGATATGGGCAAGATCATCGGCCGCCAGGGCAGGATCGTGAAGGAAATTCGCGTCCTCATGCGCGCTGTTGCACAGAGACAGGGAAAAACCGTGTCTGTGGAGATCATGGACTAAAACAAAGGAGGACGTTGTCCTCCTTTGTT
Organism: Oscillospiraceae bacterium; assembly: GCA_050943775.1. Taxonomy (GTDB): domain Bacteria; phylum Bacillota; class Clostridia; order Oscillospirales; family Oscillospiraceae; genus UBA2658. The sequence continues at coordinate 12,579 of JBMNPV010000034.1, read as the reverse complement.
TTTAACTACGAAAACTATCTCTTTTGGAGAATAATATATGAATCAATATCTCGAAGCGGGAAAAATCGTCAATACACACGGCATTAAGGGCGAGGTCAAGATCGAAAACTGGACGGACAGCGCAGAATTTCTCCGCAGGTTTAAACATCTGTATATCGACGGCGCCTCCCGTAAAGTCATCTCTGCGCGGGTGCACAACGGTTTTGTTATTGCGCGGCTTGAGGGCGTCGAAGACGTCAATGGCGCAATGGTGCTCAAAAACAAAGTGGTTTCCATTGACCGGAACGAAGCCGCACTGCCGAAGGGGACTTTTTTCATTCAGGACATTCTGGGCGCTTCGGTCGTGGACGAAAGCGGGGCGGAGCTTGGAAAACTCACGGATGTGCTTGAGATGCCTGCGCACAACGTCTATGTCGTTACCGGAGAGCGGGAAATTCTGATTCCGGCGGTGCCGCAGTTCATTTTGAAAACGGACGCCGCTGCCGGCGTTGTGACGGTGCGCCTGATCGAAGGTATGTGAGGAGGCGGATACATGGACGAGGAAAAGCTTGAAAACGAGGCGCAGTCCCCGGCTCTGCCGCTGATGCGCATCGACATTATGACGCTGTTTCCGGATACGATGCGCGCTCTGCTTGGCGAAAGCATTTTGGGGAGAGCAGCCGCAAAAGATATTATAGAAATAAACTGTATCCAAATAAGAGACTTCACGGAGAATAAGCAGGGACAGGTCGACGACTATTCCTATGGTGGCGGCTGGGGCTGTGTGATGATGGCACAGCCGCTCAAGTCCTGCCTGGACTTTGTGAAGGAATGCGCGCCGGGACGCAAGACCCGCGTCATCTATATGTCTCCGCAGGGGCAGACGCTTACGCAGGCAAAGGCGCGAGAGCTCAAGGAGAATTACGACCACTTGATTCTCGTTTGCGGACACTATGAGGGCGTGGACGAGCGCTTTATAGAGGCCTGCGTAGATGAAGAGATCTCCATTGGCGACTTCGTTCTTACGGGCGGTGAAATTCCGGCAATGGCGCTGACAGACTGTGTCTGCCGCATGGTCCCTGGCGTTCTGTCGGACGAGGAATGTTACACTGGCGAGAGCCACTGGGACGGCCTTCTGGAGTACCCGCAGTATACGCGGCCCGAGACATGGGAAGGTCGCTCTGTGCCGCCGATTCTCTTGAGCGGACATCACGCAAACGTTGCGAAATGGCGGCGGAAGCAGGCGATCATCCGAACGCGGCAGCGAAGACCGGATATGTATGAAAAACTGGAGTTTACAACGAAAGCGGATAAAAAGCTTCTTGCGGAGATTGAGCAGGAACTTGCGCAGAGCGAAACGGATGCAAAAGGAGATGCAACGTTATGATCATTGGTATTGACAAGGGCGCTTCCGCAGTGAAGCTTGCGGCGATGGAAAATGGGGAGGTCCTTTACCTCAAGACTCTGGTTGGGGATGAACGTCCGCTGCGGGACCTTTATTTCGAGTTCCTCTCGGAAAACGTTCTGGGAGAAACGCAGGTGGAGCAGATCGCCGTGACCGGCGTCGGCGCGGAAAAGGCCTTTTTTGAGGGCGTCAAGGTCCCTGTACTTACTGTCCCGGAGATCGAAGCGACCGGAAAGGGCGGCACGGCGCTCGCACGGAAATCAAAAGCGATCGTTGTCAGTATCGGCACAGGGACTTCCCTTGTGCTTGCGCGCGACGGGAACTATACCCACATCGGCGGCAGCGGCGTTGGTAGCGGCACGCTCCGCGGTCTCTCGCGGAAGATGTTTGAAAAGCAGGATGTGCGTGAACTGTTCCGCCTTTCAGAGTACGGCAACAGGTTGAGCGTTGATTTAACGGTTGGTGATTTATTCTCTGGAACAGATACTTTACCGCCGGATCTCACGGCGTCAAACCTTGCAAAGGCCAGTGAGAACGCAGCGGAGGCCGACTGGGCGAAGGCGGTCGTCAACATGGTGCTGGAGGTTGCCGGCTCCCATGCGGCGCTGGCCTGCAAGGCGTATGGCGTAGACACAGTGGTCGTCACGGGCGGCGTGTCAGCCACAAAAATTTCAAAACAGGTCTATGACAATTTCTCACGCCTTTATCACCTCAACTATATCGTCCCGGAGCACTCCGCCTATGCCACGGCGATCGGCGCTGCCGGAATTGCGATGGAGCATGGAGCATAGGGCAGCGACTCTGGCCGAGCTCGATTCCATTATGGAACTTGCGGAGGATGCGCGGCGCTTTCTGCGGGCTTCCGGCGTCGACCAGTGGCAGGACGACTATCCGGCGAGCGGTGATTTTGAGGCGGACATTGCGCAGGGGAAATGCGAGGCATTTTTCATGGACGGTGAGCTTGCCGGCATCATTACGGTACTGCCCGGTCCGGAGTCGGACTATGCGAATATCTATGACGGGGCGTGGCGTTCCGAGCGTCCCTATTGCTCGCTTCATCGAGTGATCGTATCCGAAAAATATCGCGGAAAGGGAGTCGGAACGGAGATGTTCTCCTATGCGGAGAATATCGCAAGAGCGCTTTCCTGCGGCAGCCTGCGCGTTGATACGCACCGCGACAACCGCGCCATGCGCGGTCTGATCGAAAAGAGCGGCTTTATCTATTGCGGCGTGATCTATCTGGATGGGGACCCGGACAACGGAATCGAGCGCGTCGCCTATGAAAAATTACTGTGAGGAATTCCATGAATCTTTGTGATATCAGCGTGATCAAGAGTCTGCTCGGACCGAACGGCTTTCGTTTTTCGAAGTCGATGGGTCAGAATTTTCTGACTGCCGCGTGGGTTCCGGAGCGTATCGCGGCGGAGGCCGGACTTGACGAGGCGACCGGCGTTCTGGAGGTCGGTCCCGGTATCGGCTGCCTGACGGTGCAGCTTGCGCAGCGCGCGGGCCGGGTCGTGGCGGTTGAGCTTGATAAAAAACTTGCCCCGGTGCTTGCGACGACCTTGGCGGGCTGTCCGAACGCGGAAGTCGTCTTTGGCGACGTTCTGAAGCTCGACCTCGCGGCGCTCTGCGCCGAAAAGCTTCCGGGCCTGCGTCCGGTCGTCTGCGCAAATCTGCCCTACAACATCACAAGTCCGCTGCTTTCGGCTTTTATTGATGCGCATTGCTTCAAGAGTATGACGCTCATGGTCCAGCGCGAGGTCGCCCTGCGCATTTGCGCTGAGGCGGGAACGCCCGATTACGGTGCGTTCACAATCTACGCACAGTGGCATACGGAACCGGAAATTCTTTTCGACGTTGCGCCGGACTGTTTTATGCCGCAGCCAAAGGTCACCTCGAGCGTCCTGCGGCTGACACCCCGAAAGACCCCGCCTGCCGAGGTCGAGGATGAAAAATTCTTCTTTTCCGTGGTCCGCGCTTCCTTTAACCAGCGCCGGAAAACACTGCAAAACGGCCTTGCCGCCGGTCTTCCGGGCTTTAGCAGAGAGCAGATCGCACAGGCAATTCTGGCCTGCGGCATGGATGAGCGTGTACGCGGAGAGGCGCTGCGTATCGAACAATTCGCTGCACTCTCGAACGAATTGCGGAGCGCAGCGCTGTAAAAGAATCAGTATTTTCCCTTTTCAAGTGGAAATACCTATGATATAATGTGCTAAATCACGAAAGGACAACGATCAATGGATGCGGCTTCAAACAGAATCGTAGTGAAGGTTGGGACCTCCACACTGACGCATGAGGGCGGGACACTCAACTTTCGCAGCTTTGATGCGCTTGCGCGGGTGCTCTCCGACATCCAAAACATGGGAAACGATGTCATACTCGTATCCTCCGGCGCAATTGCCGTTGGCCAGTGCAAGCTCAAAATGGCGGAACGACCGACAGAGCTGGCACTCAAGCAGGCGGCGGCGGCCGTCGGTCAGTGCGAGCTGATGCATCTGTATGATAAATTTTTCTCCGAATACAATAAAACGGTGGCGCAAATTCTCTTGACAGGAGATGATGTGGACAGCCCGGAGATCAAGCAGAACCTGGTAAACACGTTCAGCTCGCTGCTGGCGCTTGGCATTATTCCGATCGTTAACGAGAACGACTCAGTGAGTTACGCCGAGATCGAGCAGCCGGGTGAGCACGAGGAGCACAAGGTTTTTGGTGACAACGATACGCTCTCGGCGGTCGTCGCATCGCTCTGCGGGGCGAATAAGCTGGTGCTTCTCTCGGACATTGACGGCCTGTATGAGGGCGATCCGAATACCGAGCCGGAACCGCGCCTGATCCGCGAAGTGCGCGTGATCGACGATGAGATCCGGGCACTGGCAGGCGGCGCGGGCTCCGACCGCGGAACGGGCGGCATGATCACAAAGCTTCGGGCTGCTGAACTTGCCATGAGCCGCGGCATTGACATGTACATCACGAACGGGCAGAAGCCCGAAACGCTCTACGATATTATGGAAGGCCGTCCCGCCGGGACGCTCTTCGTGGGGAGGAAAGGAAAATGACCGAGCTCGAAACCATGGGCGCGGCCGCAAAGGCCGCCGAACGAAAGCTTTCCATTGCCAGCACAAAGCAGAAAAATGACGCGCTTCTCGCTATGAAAGCGGCACTTCTTCAAAATCGTGACCGCATCCTCGCGGCGAACGCGGAGGATATGGAAGCGGCGAAGAAAAACGGCGTTAAGACGGCGTTTCTGGACCGCCTGCTTTTAAACGACAAGCGGATCGAGGACTTCGCAAAGGGAATTTCGGATGTTGCGGCGCTGCCCGATCCGGTCGGCGAGGTCATAGCCATGAATGACAGCCCGACGGGCATGACCATTGGCAAAAAGCGCGTACCGCTTGGCGTGATCGGCATCATCTATGAGGCGCGCCCGAACGTCACGGTTGACGCAGCGGCGCTGTGCCTCAAATCCGGTAACGCCTGTATCCTGCGCGGCGGCAAGGAGGCCATCCGCTCCAACACGGTGTTGTCGGATATCATGCGTGAGGCCCTTGCAGACGCGGGCCTGCCGGCGGACTGCGTTGCGCTTGTCCACGACACCTCGCGCGAAAGCGCCAGGGAACTGATGTCTCTCCGCGAATACATCGACGTACTCATTCCGCGCGGCGGTGCGGGACTCATTAGCGCGGTGGTCCAGAACGCGAGCGTTCCCGTTATCGAAACGGGGCGCGGCAACTGCCACATCTATGTCGATGATGACGCGGACCTCGAAATGGCGGCGAACATCGTTGAAAACGCAAAATGCAGCCGTCCGTCGGTCTGCAATGCAATGGAAACGCTGCTGGTCTCCGAGAAGATCGCGGACAGATTTCTGCCGCTTGTGCTGCCGCGTCTGAAAAAATATGACGTTGAGCTGCGCTGCGACGAAAAGGCGCTCCGGATTCTTGGGGACGCCGCGATCTCCGCGACGGAGGACGACTGGGCGACGGAGTATGACGACTATATCCTTGCTGTAAAGACCGTTTCTAGCATCGACGAGGCGATGGATCACATTGCGCGATATGGCTCCGGCCATTCTGAGGCGATTATTTCCAATGACTACGCAAAGACCCAGCGGTTCCTGCGCGAGGTCGACGCGGCGGCGGTGTATGTCAATGCTTCGACACGCTTTACGGATGGCGGCGAGTTCGGACTCGGCGCGGAGATCGGAATTTCCACGCAGAAGCTTCATGCGCGCGGACCGATGGGGTTGCGCGAGCTCACAAGCTGTAAATACGTAATCTATGGCAGCGGGCAGATCCGCTGAATGGAAAAGGGAGGGCGCCAACGGCACCCTCCCTGTTTTTTATTTCAAGCTGTTTTCCAGTTTGTCCAGACTTTCACGCAGTTCCTTCGGAACCTTATCGCCGAACTTTGCGTAATACTCTCGAATGTCTGAGACTTCCTTACGCCAGAGCTCCGTGTCGATCGTCAGCAGCTCGTCGAGCGTTTTCTCGTCTACGCCGCTGCCCTCAAGGTTGATGTCCTTGACATACGGAAGATAGCCCAGCGGGCATTCGCGCGCGTCGACCTCGTTGAAGCAACGCTTCAAGATCCATTCGATGACGCGGAGATTGTCGCCGAAGCCCGGCCAGAGGAAGTGCCCGTCATCATCCGTGCGAAACCAGTTGACATTGAAGATCTTCGGAAGATTTTCCGCCTTATTGCCCATGTCGATCCAATGCTGCCAGTAGTCGGCCATGTGGTAGCCGCAGAACGGGAGCATGGCCATCGGGTCGCGGCGCGTGACGCCAACCTGACCGACGGCGGCGGCTGTCGTTTCGGAGGCCATAATGGAGCCGACAAAAACGCCATGGTTCCAGTCGCGGGACTGATAGACCAGAGGTGCGGTCTTCGCGCGGCGTCCGCCGAAGATGATTGCGGAGATCGGCACGCCGTTGGGGTTGTCAAACTCGGGCGAGCGGCAGGGGCAGTTTCTGGACGGTGCTGTAAAGCGGGAGTTCGGGTGCGCAGCCTTCGTTCCGCTCTCCGGTGTCCAGTCCTGACCGAGCCAGTCAATTGCGTGTGCGGGCGGTGTTTTGGTCATGCCCTCCCACCATGGTGTGTTGTCCGATGTGTCGAGTGCTACATTTGTGAAGATGGTGCCTTCATGCGTGCAGGCGAGGGCGTTCGGGTTCGATTTGGCGTTTGTGCCGGGAGCGACGCCAAAAAAGCCGTTTTCGGGGTTAACGGCCCAGAGCCGACCGTCCTTGCCCGGACGCAGCCACGCGATGTCGTCGCCCACACACCAGACCTTCCAGCCGTCCTTGCGGTAGACCTCGGGTGGAATGAGCATGGCGAGATTGGTTTTGCCGCAGGCGGACGGGAAGGCGCCGCAGACGTAACGGACCTCACCCTGCGGGTTCTCAACACCGAGAATGAGCATGTGCTCCGCCATCCAGCCCTCTTGACGGCCGAGATTTGAAGCGATGCGCAGAGCAAAGCACTTTTTGCCCTGCAAAACGTTGCCGCCGTAGTTGGAGTTGACGGAAACGATGGTATTGTCCTCCGGAAACTGGACGATATAGCGCTTTTCGGGGTCGTGCGTCCCCTGGGTGTGAATACCCTTTATGAAGTCGCCGCTGCCGCCGAGTGCATCGAGCACAGCCTGCCCGGTGCGCGTCATAATGGCCATATTCAAGACGACATAGGTGGAATCGGTGAGCTCCACGCCGTATTTGGCGAAGGGGGAGCCGATAACGCTCATGGAATACGGGATGACGTACATGGTGCGGCCGACCATGGAACCTTCAAGGATGCCGTAGAGCAGTTCGTACATTTTCGAGGGCTCCATCCAGTGGTTCGTGGGGCCGGCGTCCTCTTCACGCTTGCAGCAGATAAAGGTGCGGCCCTCAACGCGGGCAACGTCATCCTTATCCGTGCGGTGCAGGTAGCAGTTGGGATACTTCTCTTCGTTGAGCCGGATCATGCTGCCGTCAGCGACCGCTCCGGCACGCAGCGTATCGAGCTGGGACTGGCTGCCGTCAATGAGGACGATGTTGTCCGGCTTCGTCTTTTTTGCGATCTCTTCGATCCAGTCGTCAATGTGCTTGTTTCCGGTAATATTCATTATAAACCCCCGTTTTTTCAAGAGTGTTATACACTCAATCGATTTTAAACCAAATGGAACGGTATTGCAACCGCAAATGTACCGTGTGAGTGCACAGAAATGCCAGCTGGCGGAATTTACATTTCGTTCATTGTTGAGACATTTTTTTCGGTTGACATTAAAATATGCTCGGTTATACTAAGAAATATTGACAAAGCAAAGGGATTCGTTCCGTTTTCGGGAGGACCGGCGGCGGACGGACTTCAACAAAAAGGAAGTTCTTGCATGAAAGAAAGATTCGCAAAATTTATGAGCGGGCGCCGCGGCATGGATGAACTTGCCCGCTTCTTCTACGGATTGACTCTGCTTTTCCTCATTTTGTCGCTTTTGATCCCGAATGTGCTGGCGCGCTTCATCTTTCTGCTGCTTGCGATCGCGGCGACCGTTCTGACTTTCTGGCGCTGCCTGTCTAAAAATTTAAACAAGCGCTGGCGGGAAAACGAGCGATATCTGCGGCGGACGGAAAGACTTCGCAATTGGTTCCGTCTGCGCCGCGATATGTGGCAGCAGCGAAAGGAATATAAATTCTTCAAGTGTCCGGCCTGCAGAGCTGTGCTTCGCGTGCCAAAGGGCAAGGGAAAGGTCCGGATCGTCTGCCGAAAATGTGGAACGGCCTTCGAAAAAAAGACCTGATGGGAGGAAGTCCGATTTGTTTGGCTATGTGATCGCAAATGCCGATGGCCTCTCAGACGAGGAAAAGGCGCGCTATAAGTCCATTTACTGCGGCCTGTGCCGCTCGCTCGGCGAGCGCCACGGAATAAAAGGCAGGCTTACGCTCAATTACGACATGACTTTCCTCATTTTGCTCCTGAACGCAATGTATGAGCCGGAGGAAACGCAGCGCTGTACGCGCTGTGCCGTTCACCCGCTGGCGAAGCATGACTGCCGGGAGAGCGACTTTACCGCCTACGCCGCTGACATGAATGTCGCGCTGGCATATTTAAACCAGCTTGACAACTGGCGGGATGACAAAAACCTTTTCAGTCTGATCGCTGCAAAGTCGCTCAAAAAGCAGTACGACGAGGTCGCGGAAAAGTGGCCGCGGCAGGTCAAAGCAATGCAGGAGTGCATCGCGGAGCTCAGCGCGCTCGAGGAGAGCGGCGCGTATGACCCGGATGCGGGGGCGCGCATTTTCGGCAACCTGATGGGTGAACTTTTCGCCGTCCGGGAGGACTACTGGTCGGACACGATCCGGGCGATGGCCTGTTCTCTGGGCGAATACATCTATATTTTGGACGCGGCCATTGATCTTGACGAGGACTTAAAAAAGGGCCGCTACAATCCGCTTGCGCAGCTCCGTCGGGAAGGACGCAGCGACGCGTACTTTAAGGATATCCTCACCATGCTCATCGGCAATTGTACGCTTGCTTTTGAAAAACTTCCCCTTGTGAGCGATGTTTCCATTCTGCGCAATATTCTCTATTCCGGTGTCTGGACGCGCTATGAGCTCTGGCAGGCAAAGCAACGGAAGAAAAAAAGGAGATAGCTCCAATGAATGCAGACCCGTACAAGGTCCTCGGCGTCTCCCCGAACGCCAGCGACGAGGAGATCAAAAAAGCCTACCGCGACCTTGCGAAAAAATATCATCCCGATCTGCACCCCGGCGATCCGGAGTGCGAGCGGAAGATGAACGAGATCAACGCCGCCTATGAGCAGATCAAAAATCCGCAGTCTGCGGGCGCTTCGGGTGCTTACGGATACGGAACTTACGGCGGCTTTGGCGGCTTTGGCGGCGGAGCACGTACTGCGCAGGACGACGGGGAGTCGACCGCCATGCGCGCGGCGATGAACTACATTATGGCCGGCCATTTCCACGAAGCGCTCAACGCGCTCTCTGGCGTGCCGGTCAGCGAGCGGAACGGCCGCTGGTATTATCTCAGCGCAATGGCGAACGCCGCCATCGGCAACGTGATCCAGGCACGCGAACAGGCCGAACAGGCCTGCCGCATGGAGCCGAATAATCCGGAGTACGCGGCCTTTCTGAACGAACTGCAGTGGGGACGGACCTTTTATACGACCCACAGCGGAAATTTTCCGTCCGTCGGCGTTGGGAACGTCTGCCTGTGGCTGTGCGCGGCAAATCTGCTGTGCCGCTTTTGTGCGTGCATGTAAAGGAACTTGCGGGGGCGGGGACCCCGCTTTTGTCGTGTACGAAAGGACGCGGGGCTGATTTCCCGCCCAGCGCCGGCCGGATGCGGGAACGGGGAGCGCGCAAGATTTTGTTTGCTTCGCATACCTGCTTGTGCTATACTGTGTCGGTAAAAATTTTTCTGACCTTTGGAGGCACGATTTATGAAGATCGTTGTATTGTGCGGCGGCATCAGCTCGGAACGGGATGTGTCGATCACGAGCGGGACAATGGTGGCGCAGGCCCTGCGGGAGCGCGGGCATCAGGTCGTTTTGCTCGATTCGTTCTTCGGCTTCCCCGAGCCTTATGATAAGCCGGAAGACCTGTTCACAAAGGATAACGCCTTTGAGCCTGTCCTCGTCGGCGAAAAGGAGCCGGATATCGAAAAGATCAAGGCCAGCCGAAAACAGGCAAACAACAGCATCCTCGGCGACAACGTCTTTGAGATCTGCCGTGCGGCGGATATCACTTTCTTTGCGCTCCACGGGGAGGACGGCGAAAACGGCACGCTTCAGGCAGCGTTTGACGTAGCGGGCATCCGCTACACCGGCTGCGGCTGTCTCGGCAGCGCCATCGCCATGAACAAGGAAGTCTCCAAAAAGCTTTTCCGGCAGGCAGGCATCGGAACGCCCGACGGAATTACCGTTTACCCGGATGAAAAACCCTATGCGGACGTCGGTTTTCCCTGTGTCGTCAAGCCGTGCAGCGGTGGATCGAGCGTCGGCACCTCTATCGTCCAGACCCGCGAAGAATATGAAGCGGCGCTGGAGCTTGCATTTCAGTATGAGAAGGCGGTGCTGGTCGAGCAGTACATAAAGGGCCGCGAATTCACCGTTGGCATCATGGACGGCAAGGCCATGCCGGTGGTCGAGATCATCCCCAAGGCGGGTTTCTACGACTACAAAAACAAGTATCAGGCCGGACTTACGACGGAGCTGTGCCCCGCTCCCATCGACAAGGATCTCACAGAGCGGATGCAGCGCCTTGCGGAAAAGGCAGACAGGGAGCTGATGGGCGAGGTCTACTCCCGCATTGATTTTCTCATGGACGAAAAGGGCGAACTCTACTGTCTGGAGGCGAACACGCTGCCCGGCATGACGCCGACAAGTCTCGTCCCGCAGATGGCACAGGCCGAGGGAAAGTCCTTCGGTGAACTCTGCGAGGAGATCATCGCCATCTCGATGAAGAAATACGAATAAAACCGGCGGCGCAGGGGGCCATGTCCCCTGCGCCTTCTGCACATCGCAAATTCTCGCTTGTGAGGAGAATATAACATGAAAAATCTCTCGTTAAGCAATATCATTGCGGCGACCCATGGCGAGTACCATGGACCGACAGACATTTTGGACCGCGAGATAACGGCGGTCACGACGGATAGCCGTTCGGTCACGGTAGGCGGACTTTTTGCCGCTATCCCCGGCGAGCGGGTCGACGGCCACGACTATATCGGGAAAGCCGCCGACGCAGGTGCGCTTGTAGCGCTTGCCCAGCGGGTGCCGGAGACTTGCGCGCAGCCCGTCATCGTCGTCAGAAACACGGTCGAAGCCCTCGGAGACCTTGCCGCGTTTTACCGCCGCCAGTTCGATGTGCCGGTCCTCGGCGTGACCGGCAGCGTTGGCAAAACGACCGCAAAAGAGATGCTCTCGTCGGTCCTCTCGCAGCGTTTCCGGGTCCACAAGACCGCAAAGAACCTCAACAATGAGCTCGGCGTGCCGCTGACGCTTTTCGGCCTTGACGAGACGACCGAGTTTGCGGTCGTCGAAATGGGCATCTCCCATTTTGGCGAGATGACGCGGCTCGCGGAGATCGTCGCGCCGGACATGGCGCTCTACACGGTCATCGGCAGCGCGCATCTCGAATTTCTTGGCGACTACGACGGCGTGTTCCGCGCGAAAACAGAGATGCTGCCCCTGCTCCCGCCGGACGGCACGGTTTTTCTCAACGGCGATGATCCGACGCTCCGCAAAGTCCGCTGCGCACAGGCGATCTGCCGCTACGGTACCGCGCCGGACTGCGACGTGCGCGCGGAAAATGTCCGCCTCCTCGGCAGGGATGGCATGGCGCTCGACATCGTCTCCGCTGAACGCCGCATCCCCGCGAAGATCAACGCCTACGGGGTCCACATGGTAACGGCCGCCCTCGGCGCCGCTGCCGTAGGCATAAAAATGGGCCTTACGGATAGCGAGATCGCCGCCGGCATTGCCGCTTATGCGCCGGTCGGCAGCCGCAGCGGCGTCCTCCAAACCGGCAGCCTCACGATCATTGACGACTGCTACAACGCAAACCCCACCTCGACCGCCTCGGCGCTCGATTCGCTCGCGCTGCTGCCGGGCCGCCATGTCTGCATCTTGGGGGACATGAAAGAGCTCGGCGAAAACGAAGCGCAGCTGCACTACGACATCGGCGTGCACGCCGTAAAGACCGGCTGCTCCCTCGTCGTGTGCTGCGGTGAGATCTCGCAGGAGATCGCCGCCGGGGCCAACGCCGCGCTCGGCGAGAGCGCCGTCTGGTTCGCAGACAGGCCCGCACTCATCGCCGCCCTTCCGAAGCTTCTGCAAAAGGGCGACGCGGTGCTCGTGAAAGCGTCCCACAGTATGGCCTTTGCGGAGATCGTTGAGGCGCTGCAGGGAATGTCTTTTTAAATCTTACAATAAAATCGCGCCGCGCTTGCGTTTTTTTCCGCTTCGGGGTAAGATAAGCCCAATGGAAAAATACAGTGCGGCGCGGTCTTGCGCGGCACGGACTTCCAAAGGAGAAATGACGGCATATGAAAATCGCGGTTGTCGGCAGCGGCGGCTGGGGCACGGCTCTGGCGCTTCTGCTTTTTGAAAACGGAAACGATGTAACGCTCTGGTCCTTCTCGGAGCAGGAGATCGAGACCATCCGGCGGACAAAGGAAAACCCCATGCTCAAGAGGGTCTC
>JBMNPV010000033.1:0-18912 GCA_050943775.1 Oscillospiraceae bacterium | reverse complement strand
ATAAGGAAACGGGAACTTCTGCCGTGCCATCGGTTTCGAAGGGCCAGCAGAATATCGTCAAACGTGCGCACCAGCTTGCCGACTATACATGGACGCCGCTCGCCAACATTACGCAGTGGGACCAGCTCGGTCTCTTCACCGCCGGTACCACCTATACGGGTATCCCTTATGGGCAGCCCGTCAATACGAACGGCTACATCGGTTACGGCGTAACGCTTGAGAATTTCGATGCAGCAATGCGCGACAACACGAGTAAGCTCTATACGACCTACTCCACCTATAACAAAATCGCTCCGTATTATTCAACGGATTGCAGCGGCTACGTTTCCTATTGCTGGGCGCTCAAGGACCGCCGGACCACCCATTCGCTCGGCAGCACTGCGACGAAAGTGGGAAACCAGAGCGTATACAGCCTGCAAATCGGTGACATTCTCAACGAAGCATCGAGCCATGTCGTTCTGATCTCGGATCTGACTTACGACAGCAACGGCTCCATTATCGGGCTTGAGGTCATGGAGGAAACGCCTGTTATCACAAGGACGACGCGCTACGGGCAGGGCGAGTCCCGCTCGCTTGCGAGTTTCCAGTCCTATTACCTCGACCGCGGATATGTCATTTACCGGAACCCGGACAGGGACACTGTTCCCTATACCCCAAGCAGCGTGGTCCAGCTCCCGGGTGAGTCGGCAAGCGCCGACCCGGCGCCGAAGTGCAACGTGGTGAGCGTCACAGGCGGAAAAAAGCTCACACTGACCGCCTCAAACGGCATGGCGATCTACTACACGACCGATGGCAGCGCACCGTCGACGAAAAGCACGAAATATACCGCCCCCGTCACGCTCCGCAACGGCGAAACGCTCCGCGCGGTAGCCCCGTCCGGTCGTTATGCAAGCAGCCGGGAGATCAAATATACCGTCACGCTCCCGCAGACTGCGACACCTACGGCGTCTGTCTCCGGAGCGAGTGCAGACGGCTATGTTGCGTCCGGTTCAAGCGTAACGCTCTCCGCCGCCTCCGGCGCGACGATCCGCTATACCCTCGACGGCTCCACACCGACGAGTGCCAGCAGCGTCTATTCCGGTCCGATCCGGCTCACGAAGGATACAACGATCAAAGCTTTTGCGTCTGCACCCGGAATGGTTGACAGTGCCGTTTTGACCGTCAGCTACAAAGTCGGCACGATTTTCAGCATCACCGCCTCCGCGTCGGTCGGCGGAAGCGTGAGTCCTGCGGGTACAACGCAGGTCGCTGCCGGGTATTCCAAGACCTACACGATCACGCCATCCAGCGGCTACAAGATCTCCGATGTGACCGTGGACGGAAAATCCGTCGGTGCGGTATCGAGCTACACCTTTTCATCCGTTTCCGGCAACCATACACTCAAGGCAAGCTTCGATTCAACGGCGACGCTTCCGTTTACAGACGTTTCAAAGAGCGCATGGTACTATAAAGCCGTGTCGAATGCCTATGCGCAGGGACTCTTTTCCGGGACCACAGCGACGACATTCTCTCCCGACACGCCCATGTCACGCGGAATGTTTGTGACGGTGCTCGGCCGCAATGCGGGGCTTGGAAACACCCTGCCTGAAAAGGCCGGACTCGTGACCGCGACCGGCGTCAATATTCGCAAAGGCCCATCTACCGATACGGCTATCGTTGGCTTTGTCGCAAACAAAAACACGACGGTCCGCGTTATCGGGTCGAGCAGCAATTGGTATCAGATCACCTATGGCTCCGTTACGGGATACATACGAAACGATTTGATGAAAGCGTACAACGGGGCTTTTACGGACCTCGCGACCGGACAATACTACACAGGATTCGCCCAGTGGGCGAACCTGACCGGTATTGTCTCCGGCTCAAAATTCAATGCCAATACGGCCATCACGCGCGAGGACATGTGCGTGATGCTCTATAACTACGCGGTGTTCTATGGGAAAAAGCTGCCCGTGACGGTGGCCAAGTCGAGCTTTTCAGATGATGCGGCCATTTCCGCTTCTGCGAAAACAGCGGTCTATGCCCTGCAGCAGGCCGGAGTCATCAACGGCATGGGGGACGGGAGCTTTTCTCCGAAGAGTGGAGCCTCCCGCGCACAGGTCGCACAGATTTTTCTGAACTTCCGATCTGCGCTCGCATAAGTGAGCGAATACCGTCGCAGGTATAGCGCCGTCCCGCAGCGGGTATCATCCGAAGCGGGGCGGCGCTTTTCTACAAGAAATTTTAAGCAAAAATTAACAAAATGTTTTCCATATAGACAGAATGTGTGCTAAGATAAGACTGCTATCACGCAGACAGGAGAGAACAGACGAATGACCGGACGCGCACCCGCAAAAAAGAATACCCCCCCGGTGGCACCTGTCCACCGCAAGGTGGAGGCTGTCTACGCTTCGCCTGAAATCGGCCTGAGCGCCGCGCAGGTTTCCGAGCGTCTCGAAAATGGCTGCGCCAATGTCGCCATTGAGCCGCCCTCCAAAACAGTTGGTCAGATCATCCGCTCCAATTTACTGACCTACTTCAATATTGTCTTTTTCATTCTGGCCGGCTGCATCATCGCAGTTGGCTCGTGGAACGATTTGCAGTTTATGATGGTCGTTATCCCCAATATCCTCATCGGCATCATTCAGGAGCTGCGTGCCAAGAAAACGCTGGATAATCTCAGCTTTATTTCGTCTCCGAAGGGAACGGTCGTGCGCGATGGCGCGACCCGCTCGGTCGCGATCGACGAAACCGTTCGGGACGATATCGTTGTTTTCAAGTCCGGATCCCAGATTTTTGCGGACGCCATCGTTGTTGAGGGCGCCTGTCTGGTCAACGAGGCGCTGATGACCGGCGAGGCAGACGAGATCAAAAAGAACGTCGGGGATGAGCTGATGAGCGGCTCTTTCGTCGTCAGCGGCTCCGTCCGTGCGCGCCTTACACGCGTCGGCAAGGACTCCTATGTTTCCCGACTGACTCTCGAATCCAAGAAGAACAACCGCCTCAAGATGTCCGAGATGATGCGCTCGCTGACAAGCCTTGTCAAGTGGATCGGCATTGCGCTCATTCCCATCGGCGCGGCGCTTATCGTCAAAGAGATCAACTGGCTGGGCCGCTCCGTTTCGGATGGCGTCGTTTCCACCGTCGGCGCGCTGATCGGCATGATCCCGGAGGGACTGTATCTGCTGACCTCGATTGCCCTTGCGGCGGCCGTTGTCCGTCTGGCACAGAAAAAGACCCTTGTGCACGATATGAACTGCATCGAAACGCTCGCCCGTGTCGACACGCTCTGCGTCGACAAGACCGGCACCATCACCGAAAACAAGATGATCGTCGAGGATGTCTGTCTGCTTTGCGAGGATCGCTATGTCGAAGACGATATCCGCATGATCATGTCCGACTACGTGTATGCGATGCAGGACGACAACGACACCATGGCCGCGCTGCGAAAGTATTTCCGCGGAGACCATCAGCAGACCGCGATCGAAACGCTGCCGTTTACCTCCGCCAAAAAATACGGGGGCGTTTCTTTCCACGAGGACGAGACCTACATTCTCGGCGCGCCGGATGTTATCCTCGGCTCACGCTATGCGCAGTATGCCGACAAGATCGAATACTACTCGAAAAAGGGCTGCCGTGTATTACTTCTGGCCCTCTATGACGGCAGACTCACGGATGAACAGCTCGACAGCGACATTCTGCCGCTGGCACTGGTGCTGCTTGCAAACAAAATCCGTGCGACCGCGCCGGAAACCTTTGCTTATTTCGAAAAACAGGGTGTGACCGTCAAGGTCATCTCCGGCGACAATGCGATCACGGTTTCGGAAGTTGCAAAGCGCGCCGGCATTGCAAACGCGGACAGATACATTGATGCGCGCGAGCTCGACACAGATCGCAAGCTTGCCGAAGCAGCCGAAAAATACACCGTTTTCGGACGGGTCACACCGGACCAGAAGCGGAGGCTCGTCCGTGCAATGAAGGCCGCCGGGCACACCGTTGCGATGACAGGGGACGGCGTCAATGACGTTCTCGCGCTCAAGGAGGCGGACTGCGGTGTTGCAATGGCCTCCGGCAGTGACGTCGCCTGCCAAGTTTCCCATGTGGTTTTGATGGACTCCGATTTTTCGGCCATGCCCTCCGTCGTGATGGAGGGACGGCAGGTCATCAACAACATCCAGCGCTCCGCTGCGCTCTACATCGTCAAAAACATTTTTTCTTTCGTGCTTGCAATCATCACGCTGATCTTCGTCCTGCCCTATCCGCTGACGCCGGCACAGCTCACGTTGGTTTCCAACCTCTGCATCGGCATCCCGTCCTTTGTTCTGGCGATGGAGCCAAACAAGGACCGTGTCAAGGGCAAGTTCCTCAAGAACATCCTGTTTGCGGCTTTGCCCGGCGGTATTGCCGACATCGTGCTCGTTATCGGCGTTATCCTGTTCTACAAGGCGTTCAATCTCACAACGGAGGAGATGTCCACGATCTGCGCGATATTGCTCGGCATTGTCGGACTCGTTGTGCTGCACTTTACCTGCCTGCCCTATAACAAGGTCCGAAAGATCCTGATGGTTTCGACCACGATCGCATTCGTGATCTGCATTACGGCGTTTCAGAGCACGTTCGGGCTCATTCCTCTCAAGTCCTCGTCCATTCTGATCCTCGTTGTCTTTTCCTGCCTTGCATATCCGTTTATGCGGGCGCTTACGATCGGTTTTGGACGGGTGAAGGCGCGTGTCGATGCACGCGCGGAGCGCAAAGCGCGTCCCGCCGGCCGCCATCTTGCGAAGGGAACAAAAAGATAAACTCTGCCGGAGACCCGGCGTATAGGAAACCACAAGAGACGCCGTTCCGCGGCTTTCGGAACGGCAGATCTTGTGGTTTCTCCTTTAAACACCAGACTGCCCAACGTTCTTTAGGCGGTCTTAACAAAAACTTAACACAATATTTGTACAATATTCATTGACAAAGCCGCTGCCACATGGTATCCTAATAACAGATTAAAGGAAAGGAGTTGATAGAATGTACAGAAAGTTTTATAACACAGACGTAGACGATATGATCTACGGCAGCACCGTTACGATCCCGAGCGAGAGATAACGGAAGCGAAGATTTCGACCCGCAGGCGCGAAAGCTGAAAAGTGCAGACTGAGATGCGTTCTGGTGCCAAAGGGCAGACAGAGCGTTTTTTCTTTTTAAAATGCCTTTCAGCCGTGCCGGAGTTGCGGGGATGCTTTTCCATTGATGAACCGATTTAGACTTGCGATAAACTGTGTTGAAGAAGGTGCAATTCCTTGGATATGGAAGAACAAAACAAAAAATGACCGCCACAGAGAAGCTCTGCGGCGGTCATTTTTTATTCTTCCTTTTTTTCGATCCGGTCGTTTTTCTCGGATTTTTCGGTGCGGCGGTGCTCATGGTGATCTTCGTCCCGCGTGCCGATCTGGTCGAGCAGATGCTCGCAGGCGACCTTGCAGAGGTAACTCTCAACGGCGAGCCGCATCGCGGCGTCCGCCGGGTCCTCCTTTTCCGCCAGCGCTTTTTCAACGATTTCAGCGGCGCAGTCGTCAAGCATTTTCCGGAAGCCTTCATAGAAGGCTTCGTCGCTTTTGTTTTCCTTTGCGGACTTGATGAGTGCGCCCGTGTCCCGCACAGAGAGTACCTGCTTGAGCCGCAGGATCACGACAAGATGGACAAGATGCTCGCGCGAATATTTTTTCCCGCGCGCGCGGGGGAGAATATCCGCTTTGATATAGTTGTTGACCATTGCGGAACTCAGACGCTCGTCGTCCCGCAGACTTGTCCGGCTGCGGAGAAGAAAATCCAGCACCTGATCCATATAAAGCTCAATATCGGGGAAAGAATTGTATTCCGGACATTTCAGCTCATCTGTAAGTCCGCGCAGCATATTCGTATTATTCATAATCGCAAACACCTCAGTAGAATGGGTCTCATCTGAATTATATAACAGAATGAATTTCATTTCAAGTCTTTTATATATTCAGTTAAAATGTTGATAATAAGGTAATATAATTTCAATAACCACAAACAGAAAGGAGAGCTTTGCGATTATGTTAAATCTCTCGTTGTCCGCGTGGCACTTCTGTCGCTGAAAAGCGAGCTTGAACGGGTGTGAACGGTGATTTGTGGTTGACAAGCCGGATAAAATGTTGTATCTTTAAGTGCGGCTGTTATTCAGCCGCACTTTTCGCAGCGATCCTATGGAGGGTTATCGAAGTGGTCATAACGGCCCTGACTCGAAATCAGGTACGCCCGCAAGGGCGCCGTGGGTTCGAATCCCACACCCTCCGCCAAATTGAAAGAGTCTGTAAACCTTATGTTTGCAGGCTCTTTCTTACTTCTCACATCAATAGGAGGGGAGAAAATGAAGATCATGGTTCTCGGCGCGGGCGCGCTTGGCTCAACTTTTGGCGGGACACTCGCAGAAGCCGGCTTTGACGTTTGCCTCATTAACCGAAATGCAGCGTATTTCGACGCGGTAAAAAACAGGGGTCTGATTTTCGCGGATGATCCCGATACAGTCGTCCCCATCCATGTTTATCAAAATACACAGGGGCTCGGTATTGCCGACCTTGTGATTGTGCTAGTCAAATCAACGAATACAAGAGAAGTCCTTGAGAACTCTTTAAATATTATCGGTGAAAAAACAGTCGTAATGTCCCTGCAGAACGGGCTTGGCAATGAGGACATGATTGCCGAGATCATAGGAAGGGAAAAGGTCGTTTCCGGAAGAACCTACGTGGGTGGAGGAATGCTGAAGCCCGGGTATGTGAAGCGCTCCGTAAAAGGGAAAATGACTTATATCGGTGAGCTGGACGGTTCAAAAAGTGAGAGGATTCTTAACATTGCAGAAGCATTCAATCGAGCCGGTTTAGAAACAGAAGTAAGCGACAACATTCAAGGTTTGATCTGGGATAAATTGCTTATCAATGCGGCTACAGGCGCGCTGACAGCGATAACCAGACTGTCCTATGGCCCGATTTTTTCAGATGAAAGCATCCCGGAAATGAAGGAAACCGGGTTAAACGTCATCCGCGAAGGCATTGCCGTGGCGAAGAAGAAGCAGATCGTCCTTTCTTGTGACGATCCCGAAACGATATGGTATAAAGCTGCTGAGAATCTGCCCTACGAATTTAAGACCTCTATGCTTCAGAGCATCGAAAAGAACGCAACAACAGAAATTGATTTCATCAACGGAGCCATTGTCCGTGAAGGTGCGAAGACGGGCGTTGATACGCCGGTAAATAAAACGCTTGTCGCCTGTATGAAAGGCATTGAACTGCGTATGAAAAAAAGCTGAGGCAATACCGTGATGCTATGGTCTCAAAGCGAGCCGACAAAGAAACAGAGACCGCACTCTGCGGGCAGAGCTGCCCAAAATGCAGACGTTCCTCCGCATCGACCGGCCTTGACATAGCAAACCAGAATGTGGTATAAAAGAGCTGAAACTAGGATCGCCCGCCGGACGGACGATTCTCCATAAACATTTGCGAAAAGAAATTAGCCGCTACTGTTGAGGGGAGCGGCTAATTCTTCTTGTCTGAGAGTCTAACAGAACATATCGAAGAGCATACAAAGGAGCAGAGAATGTACGACGAATTGACAGAAGTGGACATCCAAAAGATGCGTGAGGAGCTTGAGCACCGTACGAAGGTCCTCCGCCCGCAGATACTCGAGGAGGTCAAGACGGCGCGCGCTTTCGGAGACCTCAGCGAAAACTTTGAGTATAAGGCGGCCAAGCGCGAGAAATCCCGCAATGAAAGCCGTATCCGCTATCTGGAACGCATGATCGACACGGCAAAGGTCATTACCGTGGAGTCATCGGACGACACGGTTGGACTGTTTGATACGGTCGAGCTTTTTTTCGAGGATGACGACGAGGTCCAGACCATCCAACTGGTCACGACCCTGCGCCAGAACGCGCTCAAGGGCCTGATCAGTAAGGAATCGCCCGTTGGCGGCGCTATTATGGGCCACAAAGTTGGCGACCGCGTCACCGTGCAGGTAAACGATGAATACAGCTATTGTGTCGTCATCCGCTCCATCACAAAAGGGAAAGATGACGATTCTCTGGAAATCCTCGGCTATTGAAACAGATAACGACGGCGCTGCGGACAGACTCCGCAGCGCCGTCCTTTTTGCTCCGGAAGCGGCAGGTGGGACGGTGGAAAAAATCAACGAAATGCAGTGCTCAAATGCAAAGGAATGACACAAAATCTGCTTATGCGATAAATAGTACTGGCAAATCGCCAGATGCGTGATAAAATAAAAAGTATATAGATATGGCTTTGCGCGTCCGCGCAAGCGTACACAGGGAAGGCACGGCTTGCTATGCCGGAGCAACGGCTGCCGCCGAGAAAGTGGGTGGATTCTGTGACTGAGATCGACAGAGCGGAACTGCTGAAAACAGTAAACAGAATGCCGGGATACATCTCCGCATATCTGATAGACGGGGAGAGCCTTAAGACCCTGTACTATTCGCGGAACATCCCGGCGGTCCTCGACTACCAAGAGGAGGAATATAAGGCGCAGACGCGGGTGAATGCACTTGATACGATCTTCAAAGGTGACAGGGCCGAGGTCCGCAAGTGCATTGCCCAATGTATTGAAGCGGATGGGGAGGATGTCTATTGCGACTTCTGCATCCCCTGCAAGGAGCGCGGCTATATCAAAACGCTCTGCATTTCGCGGATCGTCGGCACAATAGACGGAAAGCCGGTCATGATAAGCTGCTTTACCAATTTTGCCCGCCAGGAAGTGCCCACCGCCCTGCCCGGACTCACGGATTCGGACTGCAAGCGGCTGGTGGATAATATTCCCGCCGGCATCGCTGTGATGCGAATGCGGGCGGGAAAGTTGGAGCTCGTTGCGGCAAATCCGGCGCTGAGCACCATCGTCGGTGTAACAGAGCGGAAAATTGCCGGGCCGACGCAGGAGGATTTTTACCGCCGCGTTCATCCGGACGATCTTCCCATTGCCAAAGCGGCGATACAAAGCATCTTCTCCGAGCGGCACGGCGCGTCCTGTGTTTACCGCGCACTGAATGAAAAAACGCGCAAATATGTCTGGCTGCACGCCGTTGCCAAGTCCTATGACTTACCCGACGGCTCCCAGATCGCCTATATCAATTACACGGATGTCACCGCGCAGAAAGAAACGGAGACCGAGCTTCGCGAGAGCCGCCAGCGCTATCAGCTCGCGGTCCGGGGGGCAAACCTCACAGTCTGGGAGTACGACATCCAAAATCGCTGCATCAGCTGCCCGGATGACGGCTTTAACCGCGCCGGCTTTGAGAGCGTGATCGCAGATATGCCGGACGCTCTGCTTGATTATGTCGATGAGAAGTACAGGGCGCAGTATCTGCTGATGTTTGCCGACATCAACGCCGGAAAGCGTGACGGTTCCTGCGAGCTTTGGTACCGGCGCTCGGCACACGACAAGCCGCGCTGTACGCACATGGCGTATTCTACCGTTTTTGACAGCCGCGGAAATCCAGTCAAGGCTTACGGTATTATGCAGGATATCACACTGCAAAAGCTGGAAGCGGAGAAATACAACGGGCTGATGCAGAAAATGCTGAGGACTTCCTCCAGCGCGATCTTCACGGCCTGCTTCGATCTGACCATGAACCGCTGCGAGAAAAACAAAGGCATCACATCCAATATTCCCGCAATCGAATATCCGACGGCGGATGATTTCTTTGCGACTGCCGTAACGCATATCGTTGAAGAAAAAGCTGCTGCCGCTTTCCGTGCGGAGATAAACCGGCGCGCTCTGCTGACGTCCTATTTTGCCGGTCGACCGGAAGTCTCGCAGATCTACCAGCGCAGAATGGAAAACGGCCGCAGTCAATGGGTGGAGACGCATGTGACAATGGCGCAGAACCCGAACACCGGCAATATTGAGGCGATCTACTGCGTTTTTGATCGCAGCGAAAAGATGCGGGGAGAACGTCTGATCCAGCGTCTGACAAATGAAGAATACGACTTTATCGGCATTATTGATGTTGAGCAGCGTCTGTTTTCAATCATGAACATCAAAGCCGGTGAGCCATACGCACTGGAACGGCTTTCAAACATCACAGAAGCCGAAATCGTTAACCTTACGGTAAGCGCGACGGTGGCTCCTGAGGACCGGGAACGTTATATCCATAGTATTGCGCTTGATAATGTCATTTTGCGCCTGTGCACAGAAAAAAACTACACCGTATCTTTCACATATCTCACTCCGAGCGGGAAACGCCGCCGCAAACAGCTTCGATTCTGCTGGTTGGACGACACGCATGAGGAGATCCTTGTGGTCCGAACGGATATAACCGCGGCCTATCTCCACGACCGGGAACAGATGCGTCTGCTGCAATCCGCACTGCGCAGCACGGAAAAGGCCAACGCGCTGCGGCTTGAGTGCATTGCAAATCTTGGACATGACCTTCGGACGCCCCTCAACGCGATTGTCGGTTATTCGCGCCTTGCCCGCGTGGCGAAAGACGGCGTGCTTATACAGGACCATCTGGAAAAGATCGAGAAGTCGGCCAATCAGCTTCAGAGCATTATCTCGAACATGCTCGATTTCAGCCGTCTGGAAAGCGGCGAGACCGAATTTTTACCCGAGAGCATCGAAACGGCAAAGCTCTTTGAGGATGTCGCCGACGCGATTCGTGACGCCGCCTCGGCGAAAAACGTCCGGGTCGAAATGAACGACAGCCGATGGCGTATGCCGAGCATCTATGCGGACCGGGCGAGCCTGTTTCGGATCCTGACCTCGCTTTTGCTCAATTCCATTCGATTTTCAGCCCCCGGCGGGCGCGTGAGCTTCTCGGCGGAGAGCTTTTCCCCGGTTGGCGACGGCGCAAACTGCCGTTTCCGGATCATCGACCATGGAAGCGGTATCTCAAAGGAGTTTCTGCCCTATCTTTTTGAGCCGTTCGCACAGGAGGAACGTTCGACGGATCCGGAGTCTGCCAACGTCAGTTTGGGACTGGCGGTGGTCAAACGACTGGTAGAGATGATGAACGGCTCGATCTGGGCAGAGAGCGAGAAAGGAAAGGGAACGACTTTCACGGTGCTTTTCCGCTTTTCGGAGCCGCAGAAGGCAGCTGAACCGGCGGCGGAAGATGCGCCGGGCAGCCTTGCCGGGAAAAGGATACTTATCTGCGAAGACAATCCGCTCAACCTTGAGATCACACAGACCCTGCTTGAGCAGCAGGGCGCGCTTGTGACCTGTGCCGACAACGGCGAGATGGGGCTTAAGGTGTTTGCCGCCTCACAGGAGAACGAATATGACGCAGTGCTGATGGATATTCGTATGCCGCGTATGGATGGGCTGACCGCGGCCAGCCGCATCCGCTCTCTGAACCGCAGTGACGCGCAGCGTGTTCCGATCATTGCCTTGACGGCGGACGGGCTGGACAGGAATATGGACGGAACGCGATCCTCCGGCGTGAACGCTTATCTTGAAAAACCGTTTTCCCCAAAAGACCTTTTCGATATTCTTGCGGACCGAATTGCCCATTCCCATTGAAGTCCAACAAAAATACCCGATATAGGAGCGAACATTATGACGAACGAACAGATGAAGGTATTGAGAGATGGTGGCTTCGACGTTGATAAGACGATCGAACGCTTTTCCGGCAACGCGGATATGTATGAACGCTTCTTGAAAAGATTTCCCGCCGACCAGAGCTACCGTCAGATTGCACCGGCTTTTTCCGCGAACGATAAAGAGGCTGCACTCAATGCTGCGCATACGCTCAAGGGCGTTTCAGCCAATCTTGGCATGACGGCGCTTTACGCAGCCTGTTCAAAAACGGTTGAACTCATCCGCGCGGACAGATTTGAGGACGCACGAGCCTCCTGCGCGGAGATCGACCGCTGTTACAGCGAGGTCTGTGAAATCATCAACGGCCTCGGAGGGCTTGGTCAATGACCGACCAGAGAGATACAATTTTAATCGCGGATGACATGGAAGTGAACCGTGTTATCCTCAGCGGTGCTTTTGAGAAAAGCTACAATCTGCTTGAGGCGGAAAACGGCGATCAGGCGCTTTTTCTGATTTCCCAATATCATAGTCGTCTTGCCGCCGTTCTGCTCGATGTGCTGATGCCGGCCGAAAACGGTTATCAGGTCATGTCCGAAATAAATGCGCGCGGCTGGCTCGCCGAGTTCCCTGTGATCGTCATCACGGCGGAGAACTCGGTGGAGAGCGAGCTGCGTGCGTTTGACATGGGTGCTTCCGATATTATCACAAAGCCCTTTGAGCTCCATGTCATCCGCCGTCGCGTCCAGAATATCATTGAACTTAACCGGCACAAGCTCTATCAGGACGAGCTGATCGAGGAGCAGGCCAAAAAGCTGCGCGAATCAAACTCCGTGATGATCGACGCCCTGTCGTCTATCATTGAATACCGGAGCGTTGAAACGGGCAAGCATATTCAGCGCATCGGCATGTTTACAAAGGTCCTGCTGGAGGATGTGGCCGATTGCTGCCCGGAATATATGCTGGATGACCGGAATATTGCCAGTATCGTCAGCGCTTCCGCACTGCACGATATCGGTAAGATCGCGATTCCGGATGCCATTTTGAACAAACCCGGTCGATTGACCCCCAAGGAATATGAAACCATGAAGACCCACTCGGTCAAGGGCTGCGAGATGCTTGCGGGACTTGACCGCATGGGCGACCACGAATACCTGCAATACGCCTACAATATCTGCCGTTACCACCATGAGCGCTGGGACGGCCGGGGGTATCCGGACGGATTAAAGGGGGATAACATCCCAATCTGCGCGCAGGTGGTCGGCCTAGCCGACTGCTATGACGCGCTGACGAACGACCGCGTCTACAAAAAGGCCCTGCCGCCGGAGCAGGCGATCAACATGATCCTCAACGGCGAGTGCGGGACCTTTTCACCGCGCCTGCTGGAAAACCTGAAGAATGTTCAGGATATTCTCATGCGTCTGAGTGAGGAATACTCGGATCAGGCGGAAATTTCAACGAGCGTGAAATCACCGGATGCATTTGCTGTTGCGCTTCCCAAAATCGATTCTCTGGACACGCTCCAGATGGGACAGACGAAGTACTTTACGCTCCTAAAGTACATCGACGCGACGGTGATGGAAGCGGACTTTTCCACGGGCCTTTACCACATAGTCTATCTTGCGAGCGAAGATTTTGCGGTCCTCAAAACCGGCTCGACCGTTCGTGAGTCGCTCAGAAACTTTGCTGAAAAAGTGGTTCATCCGGATGACCGGGACATGGTTCTGAATCTTACAGACGGGTATATCGACCAGATGTTTACCGACGGACTGATGAAACGTACACGGAGCTACCGCGTTTTCAACAGCAGGCGCGGGGAATACATCTGGTATGAAGCGACTACCCTGCGCGTCGATCTCGATTTTCAACGCCATCGCAAAGTGCTTATTGCATGGCGGGAGACAGATTCCTGCGCTGCCGCCGCCCGGCAGCACAGGGAACTGGATGAAAGTCTTTTGCAGAATGTGATCGAGTGCGCTCAGGTCTTTCACAATGACAGATGGTTCACGATGGATGAACCCAGCGACGGGCTCCTTCGCCTTGTGGGATATACGGCACAGGAGATGGCAGAACGCTTTAACAACCGGTACCAAGAGCTGATCTATCCGGCGGACCGTGAGGATGTTGCCCGGCAGATCCGCGAACAGAGCCGGACAGGCAGGCTCATCGAACTCGAATACCGCGTCGTTACCAAGAGCGGCGAGACCCTCTGGGTGCTGGACAAGAGTCGTCTCTTTACAGGAGAAGATGGGGAAGAATATTTCAGCGCCATCCTGATCGACATTTCCCAGACACGCCGTATGCAGGATGAACTGCGTTCCCTCACGGAGCGTTACCAGATCATTATGGCGCAGACGAACGACATCATCTGCGAATGGGACGCCAAGAAGGATCAGCTCAACTGCTCCTCCAACTGGGTCAAGAAATTCGGCTACTCCCCCATTCGGGAGCAGGCAAGCGAGCGTATTCTCAACGCCTCGCATATCCATCCGGAGGATCTGCCGCTCTTTGCAAAGCTGATAGACGATGTTCGCGGAGGATCGCCCTATGAGGAAATGGACCTGCGGATTGCCGATGAAGACGGGCGCTACCGCTGGTGCAGGGCTCGTATCGCGGCACAATTTGACGCTTCCGGAGAGCTGTTTAAGGCTGTCGGCATCCTGACGGATATTGACGCGGATAAGCGCGTCTCACAGGAACTGCGCAGCAAGGCAGAGCGCGACTCGCTCACAATGCTCTATAACCGCCGCACCGCCTCCCAAAAGATCGGAGAGATGCTTCAGCACGCCGCAGAAGGGGAAAAGGCGGCGATGCTCCTCGTCGATGTGGATGATTTTAAGCTGATCAATGATGCCTATGGCCACATGTTTGGCGATGTGGTTTTGCAGGAGATGGCGGCAGAACTGCAAAAGATTTTCCGCAGTGACGATATCGTGGCCCGCGTTGGCGGTGATGAATTTCTGATTTTTATGCGCAGTATCAGGGAACCCTCCATTGCTGTGGAGCGCGCGGAAAAAATCAACGAGATTTTTCAAACGGTCCTTTCGCAGAATATAAACGGCGGAAAATCTTCCTGTTTCGTCGGTATTGCATACTTCCCGGAGGACGGCACGAGCTATGACGAACTTTTCCGCCACAGTGATCTTGCACTGTACAAAGCCAAGCAGAACAAGCAGAAAAGATACGAGATCTATGACAAGACGATGGAACGCCTGAGCGGGACGATCCAGACTGCCGCGGCAACCACAACGATCGATTCGGAGAACGCCCCGGAAGAGTCGCCGTCCTCGCCCATCATTGACCACGTTTTTCGTATGCTCTATGAAACGGAAGATATGGACAGCGCGATCAACGGCATCCTGGAGATGGCCGGGCGCGAGTTCGGCGTCAGCCGTGCCTATATCTTTGAGGATGACGGCAACGGCAAGACACAGAGCAACACCTATGAGTGGTGCAACGAAGGGATCGCCCCCGAAAAAGCCCAGATGCAGAACTGCCCTTATGAGCTTGACGGGGCAGATTACCGGGAGCTGTTCCGGGAAAGCGATATCGTTTATTGCACAGACGGCACCGCTTTGCTGTTCGGACGATCGGATCGGTTCCCGCGGGGGGAAATCAAGTCCATGCTGCAATGCGCTATCCGTGAAAAGGGCAGTTTCAAGGGGGTCATCGGCTTTGACGATTGCGTGATACGCCGGATGTGGACGAAAAACCAGATCGACACGCTCACGCTGGTGGCACACCTGCTCGCGACGTTCCTCCTCAAGCGCCGCGCCCAAAACCGCTTCGAGGCGGATGCCGCAAATGCGGCAGCGATCCTTGACGCACAGAGAGACTGGCTGCTTGTCATTGATCCGGAAGATTTTCGGGTTCTCTATCACAACAAGGCGTTGATGGAAACGCCGCTGCGTGTAGAGATCGGAGAATACTGTTACAAAGTGCGTCATGGCTACGATCAGCCCTGCGACGACTGTCCAATGGATGGACTCCGGCCCGAACCGCAGTATGTGTGCATGAAACTGCCGGACGGGAGCCCGTTCTCCTGTATGGCACAGGAGATCAGCTGGGATGGAAAGCGCGCATGTCTCCTGACCGGCCGCTTGCGCGGTGATGAAAAGAAGAAACAATGAAGTCCGCCCTTGAAAGCAAAAAACCGCAAATGCAGGAGGCGCAGCGCATGGTCCATCCGATCCCGCCAGTCTTTGACAGGCATTCCGAAATTCTGATCCTTGGCTCGTTTCCATCGGTGAAGTCGCGCGAAGCAGGTTTCTTTTATGGCCATCCGCAGAACCGCTTTTGGAGACTGCTCGCAGTGCTCTTTGATGAAACGCCGCCGGAAACGATTGCGGACAAAAAGGCCCTGCTGCTCCGAAATCATGTTGCACTCTGGGATGTGATCCGGAGCTGTGAGATCGACGGTTCGAGCGATGCCTCCATCCGAAACGCGGTGCCGAATGATCTGTCCGTCATTCTCGACGCGGCTCCCGTGCGCCGCGTATTTACAAACGGCGGCACAGCGGATGCGCTTTACCGCAGATGCTGCGAAAAAAAGACCGGCCTGCACGCGACATGCCTGCCCTCCACAAGTCCCGCGAATGCGCGGATGAACCTCGATGCGCTGTGTCGTGCATGGCAGGTGATTCTTGAATAATACGAAATCGGTTTACCATAAAAATAATTATGGTAAACCGATTTGACTTTTTTGGCCTGTGGACTTACAATGAGCGCAAATACATTGGAGGTGCTTTTATGGTAAAGGTCACCCGCTTGAAAAGAAGCTACGCGAACTGTTATCTCCTCGAAGGAGAAAACGGCTCGATACTCATAGATACCTGCAACTATAAAGACGGCCCGTCGCTGCTGCGCGCCGTGACAGGGAAGAATGTGAAGCTCATTTTGCTCACACACTGCCACTTTGACCATGTCAGTTCGGCGGCCTATCTTTCGAAACGGCTCAACGTGCCGATTGCGATGAGCGAGAAGGACATCCCTCTCATCGGCCACGGAACGGACAGTCATCTCCACGCGGATACAGCCTTGGGAAAGGTCATGGTTTTCTTCTCACAGGATGTTCTGCGAAAGGCGACCTATTCGCTTTTTGAGCCGAGCGTTTTTCTGACGGACGGGATGGACCTCTCTCCTTGGGGCGTGGCGGCGCATGTCGTTGCGCTTCCGGGACACACCCCCGGCACGGTCGGCGTACTGACGGACGACGACGACTTCATTGTCGGCGATGCGATGTTCGATATGTTCCGGCCGACCGGCTCGCGGCTCTATGAGGACGGTGCGGAGATGCGGCGCAGCGTCCAAAAAATACGCCAGAGCGGCGCAACGACCATCTGGGTCGGCCACGGAAACCCCATTCCCAATCATAGCTGAGACACAAAACAGCCTGACCGGCGTGCCAAGCGGCACGCCGTCCCCATCTTGAAAAGGAGTGAGCTTATGCGCCTTTTTATAGCCGTACAGTTTTCAGCGGAGATCCACGAAAAACTGCTTGCCGCGATCGACGAGCTGCGCGCACAGTCGCTTTCGGGAAACTTCACCCGGCCCGAAAATCTGCACATGACCCTCGCCTTTATTGGAGAGTCGAATGAAACGGCAGTGATCCGTCGCGTCCTTGATGCTCTGCCGGCGGGCGCCTTTCCGATCACCGTCGGCGGCAGCGGACACTTTGGCGACCTGTACTGGGTCGGTGTCGAGAAGAACAAAACGCTGCAAAAGCTTGTGCGCGCCCTGCGGGACGGCCTGCGCGAAGCGGGTATTGCGTTTGACGAAAAACCGTTCAGGCCGCATATCACGATTGGACGTCAGATCGTATCCGATATGCCCGTTGCGCTCACTTTCCCGGAAACGGAGATGACCGTTGATCGCGTTTCCCTCATGAAGTCCGAGCGTGTCAACGGCAGACTCGTCTACACGGAGATCTACGGCAGAAAGCTCTGAAAACTCACTGCTGCGAGAGGGCGCGCAATGCACGCCAAAGGACAAAAACGGCCGAAAAGCCGATGACCGCAAAAACAGAGAGCATAATATAAAAACGGCGGCGGAGTGCCGCGGCTTCTTCCACCAGCGCAGCCTGCGCTGCGGCGATGGGCCCCATGCCGGACTCCAGTTTTTTACGGATACGCGCGTCTTCGCAAAGCTCTTTGAGCAGCTCGCGGGCGTGCGTTTTTTCCTGCTCATACGCCTGCGTCTTGGCGGCCAGCTCCTCGTATTCCGCAAGCTCGTTTTCCCGTGCGGCGAAGTCCGAGAGCAGCAGCTCGAGCTCATTGCGCGCCTCCGTGAGCGCATCGCCGCTCAGAGTGCCGGACGCTTCGGCCTTTGCGAGCGCGGCGCGGCGCGTGTCGATCGCTTCTTTTGCAATGCGCACGATATCCTTCTGCGTGTCATAGGCGTTTTTGCCGTCGCGGACGCGCTGCGCTGCCGAGAGATAGGCTTCCCGTCCGTTGTGCAGCAGCGCAAGCGAGTCTGCCAGCGCCTGCGCGCATTTGGTTCGCTGTTGCAGGATGAGCTGCTGACGCTGCCTTTCAACGTACGCGCCGCGTACACCGAATCCGCACGCTGCAAGCGCCAGCGCGCAGATCAGCAGCGGCAGGACTCGATTTCTTATTCGGAGTTTCAAAACCATACACCTGCCCTCCGCTTTCAATATATGCCTGCGCATACGGGAAAAGGGTCGAGTGCGGCGATGTGCCTTTGACAAAAATGCAAAATCGACTTGCATTGAAGCGGTATTCAGTGTACAATTCTCCTAATGCTCCAAAGCTCGAAATGGAAAGGAAGGGACGATCGTGGAGGAAAGACCGATCTTTGCGCTCTCCTACGATTTTGATAAAACGCTCTCGCCCCGCAATATGCAGGAATATGCGTTCATTGACGATGTCGGTATGACGGCGGACGCGTTTTGGGACGAATGCAACAGATACATGCGCGAAAACCACATGGATGATATCCTTGCCTACATGTACATCATGTTGAAAAAGGCGCGCGGCAAATTCCTTCTGAACCGCAGCGCCCTCAACGAGCTTGGCAGGGGGGTCGAACTGTTTCCGGGTGTGGATACTTGGTTCGACCGCGTCAACGCCTATGCCGACAGCAAGGGCGTAAAAGCGGAGCACTACATCATTTCCTCGGGACTGAAGGAGATCATTGAAGGCACCTCGATCGCCGATAAATTCGAGCGGATCTATGCCGCGGAATATTGCTACGATGAGGACGGCATTCCGGTCTGGCCGGCAATGGCCGTCAACTACACAAGTAAGACGCAGTTCCTTTACCGCATCAACAAGGGCGTTTTCGAAGTTACAGACAGCGACGGCCTAAACGAATTTATGCCGGAGGAAAAGCGCCGGGTCCCATTCCGCAATATGGTCTATATTGGCG
>JBMNPV010000032.1:0-19185 GCA_050943775.1 Oscillospiraceae bacterium | reverse complement strand
TGAAGGATGTGGCATATTTTGTTCCATTATCGGAAACAAACGCAATTTCCTCAAGCGTCTCTGCCGGATTCGTTCCGTCTGCTTTCAATAATGTCATGCCGGAGAGCGCCGGAATATCTTCGATTCTCGTCGAAGCGGTGACGGCGTTGGACGCACCGTTTTCGGCAAGCCCCATGGCCACTGCCAAATTGGTGGACGCCGTGCTGTCCGTGGATGCAACACCGGTCTTTGCAAAGGAGAGCGCATAACCCGCGGCGGTCGTAAAGACTCCGCTCTCCGCGTCATAGCTGATGTTCGCCGTCGAACCATCCGACTGCATTCCAAATTTGGTTTTCAGCCAGGCATTCAGATCCTCG
Source organism: Oscillospiraceae bacterium (assembly GCA_050943775.1). Taxonomy (GTDB): domain Bacteria; phylum Bacillota; class Clostridia; order Oscillospirales; family Oscillospiraceae; genus UBA2658. The sequence continues at coordinate 18,829 of JBMNPV010000032.1, read as the reverse complement.
GCGAGCTTGCTCTTCGTGTAGGTCCCGGCCTCAAGCGTATATGTATAGCTCTTCCCGTTGACGGTCATCGACATGGTCGAGCCGGAGGTTGTATACATGTCCGGAAGTGCGCTGCCTGTAACCGTGGAGGTGTTGAGAACGTTTCCGGAGACGCTCGGTGCGGCGCTGACGTCGGAGCCAAAGAGCACCGTGAGCAGGTTTCCGGATTTTTGAGTAATATCGATTCCATACTGGGCGCCCGTCTGTGAAGCCTCCAGTGTGAACTTATCCGCTACTGTTGAATAGGATATCTTTACATTTGCACCGCTCGAATTGATCGCGCTCATCATTGACGAGATGGTATCTGTAGCGGAAAAGGTAAAGTCTTTACCGTTGATTGAAAAGCTGTAAGTAGCTCCGGAAATGCCCGCGAGACTGCCGAGCGTGGAGAACATCGACAGCAGCGACGAGGAACCCGGTTCAACGCCGAGCTTTCCAGCCGAAACGCCGGTGATCCTAAGCTCATGGCCTGTCTCTTTGACTCCCGTGGAGACATACCCTCCCTCGCCGTCGGGTTGCGTAGCGTAAATATTGACCGAAAACTTCACTTTGCTGGAGGTCACGCCGTTTTCGGTCGTTGTTTCGACCGAAGCGTTCACATAGGTGCCAAAAGCATCTCTCGTCTTCTGTGCGAGAACGGTATTGAGGGCCTCCGCTGTTATAGTGCCATTGTTTTCAAAATCTACATTTGCATTCTCAAAATCGCTCTTTGTGAGTGTGATCTCTTTCTGAACGCCATCGAGCGTCATATCAAACGAGATGCTGCCGTCCGCGGCCACCGCAGATGTCAGCGCTTCAAAATCAATGGCGCCTCCGATGATCGACTGGTCACTCGACATGGTCTTGCTCGAGTTGAGCTTCGCCGCAGTTGCAAGCTGCATGACATTGAAAGTCATGGTTCCCAGATTCGCCGAGGAGTCGGTGTTGTTTATCGTAATGGCGCTACCGCTTGTGACGGTGGACACTTTTGTGTTAAAAAACTTTGCGTTCGACAGATTCGTTGCAAGCGAGGAATCAAAGGCGGAGTCAAAATATTTATTCTTGAAATTGTTGATATCTGTGATGGCGCTCTGGTACATCGCCTGTTTCCATTTGAGGACCTGCTGATTCTGTTTCTGCTTGTCGATCTTCGTCTGCGTTCCGGCAAGAAGCTTCTTGACCATTGTCTCCGTGTCTACTCCGGAGATGAGACCGGACAGGCCATTGCTGCTGTAACTGTAAACCTGTGTATTGGGGTTGCCTGAACTCATACTTGAAACGCTTGCCATAATAACCGCTCCTTTCGTCATCCAGATGGACGGCGTCATCGCCGCGCTAGGCGAATCTATATTTCAAGCACCGGTTCTGAAAACCGGGGCATACTAACCTAAAATCCTTAAATTGACATACCCATGCTGTTTAAGGCTCTGTCCGGAACAGCGGTACGCAGGGCTGCTTTATAGCTCCCGGCCACCGTCGCGCTACTCTGGTTAAGTTCCGCAATGTGGTCGAGCGCTTCCGCGCGCTCGTTTTCCAACCGGGCAACGACCTGCGGTTCAAAGCGTCTGATGCGGCAGAGGATCGCTTTAACGCGAAGCGAGGCTTCAAACATCTGCCGCTGTTCCGGAGTGAGCTTCGCAAGCTCCGCTCTCCCTTCGAGTACAGCCGCAAGCGTCCCGTCCGACGCTGCCAATTCCTTGATCTGCTTTTCAGCCCGGACCGCATTTGTCAGCCGGTCGCCGCGTTTGGCGACCAGGTCTGGAAAATCATCCGACGGTGCATCGAGGATCTCCTCCGTCAGTCTTTCGACCGCAGAGAGCTCAACACGTTCCTCTTCAAGAAGCGCAAGCACCGCTTTCGTTTCCAAAACCATCACCCGTCTTTCTCGTCGCCGCTGTCTTTTCCCATCAGTCTGCGCAGACTGCCCGTGGACGGAGCCTCTGCCGCGCTACGATTTAGCTCAATCGTTCTGTAAAGCTCATTGCGCCAGATTTTACAGCCGCGCGGGGCGGATATGCCGATTTTCACCTGGTTGTCAATTGAAATAATCTTGATCTCGATGGGTTCTCCACCGTTTTCGGGTTCAATGACAATCGACTCTTCCTGTTTTCGTGATATGACCAGCATCAGCTCTTTCCCCCTTTCGCAATGGGAAAGCGAACGGGGTAATCGCCCTCAAGAATGATCTGTGCGCCTTTTCCGGTATTCGGGTTGAGAAATACCGGGCTTTTCAAGTTGACGGTAGCGTCTCGGAAATTTTCCGGCACGACGGCCACGAGCCAGCAATAGCAGTCGCCCGCGCCGAGCAGACTGTCGAAGTTGTCCGGAAGGTCCGGCTGATAGTCCTCCGCAACGGCATTGGGGTCCATCAGGATAAAACACAACTGTGGATCCTGCACAGATTGCAGCCAGCCTATGCTCTCGCCAATCTCCTCATCGTGCAAAATCACAAAATCCGTAAACTGATCAAAACCGAAAAGGGGCTGGGTAAAATGAAAAACCTGAGCTTCGTCAATTTCGATCATGCCAAAGTCTCTCGTTTTGATTTTCATATTTTACCCGACCTTTCGCCTCTTCATTTATTCCTCTTCATAAGCTACGCCGCCGAATCTCTCTTTGGCGCTCGGCGGGAAATAGAGGGGTCCGCCAATATACTCGATGTTCACTGACGCGAGCTGCGTCACTTTCATGCGGATACTGCCCGGGATAAAATTGAACTCATTGGCGCTCACATCCCAGTCAATACCGATATCTCCTGCCTCATAGTCCAGATCCACCTGTGCGGGATTCCATGATAGATCCGCGCCACCGCTCGGAAGATAGGCCATATAGAGCTGATAGTTCGCGCTTTCCAGCATCTTGTTCCGGTAGATTTCCCCCACCGTGACACCGTCCTGAATTTGAGACATCTGGTCACCGATGTCTACATATTCGCCGATTTTCCGGGTAAGATCCCGATAACTTTTGTCGGCGTATTGGGCTCGAAAATCATAGACATTCATAACGCCCAGAGATTTTCTTGCCTGATATGTATCGATGTTGACGCTCGTGTCCTTTATGTTGACGATATCAAGCTTTGCCGGTTTAGTGTCGATATCCGCCGTCGGGTTCTGCTGTTTGATCTCCAATCTCGGATGTTCCGCTTCAAACTCATATTTAAACGGCGTAGTCGTTATGCGAAGCAGCTGCTTCATAATTACCACTCCCTCAAAAGTGTGTTTGCAGGTCAGTTCAGATAATCCATGAGCGAAAGGGGCAGAATCTTTGAGCCCATGGACAGGACTGCTTTTAATACGTAATCATTCAATGTCTGGTTTGTTGCTTCCCTTGCGTCATCGACACCCATCAGGGTGCTGATCTGGCTGGTGTAGGAGTCAATCTTTGTGTTCAGGCTCTCTTCCAGAGTCTCCAGATAACTCGTCTTTGTGCCAACATCCGTAATAAACTTGCCGAACGTATCTTTCTTTGCGGTGAGTTCTGTGTCCAGTGCGCCCAGAGTCGTGAGATAATCGCTGCTGGTCATGGCTTCGCGTATTTTCGTAAGAAGGTCATAAATATTGTTGCTTTCGCCTGTCGGAGCCGTGCCGTCTTTGGAAATGCCGATAATTTCGAGTCCGGAATAAGAAACCTTGAAAGCCGTGTCGCTTTGGACGTCGCTGCCGACCATTCTCAAACCGAGTCCAACGTCGGCATAAATATCGCTGTCCATCGGGACGACCTTACTCATCCCGCCATCATCATACATATAATTTCCGGATGCGCTATCGTAGTATATCTTGCTGACTTCAACACCATTGTATTTGAGCGCGCCGCTCGTTTCGTCCACCGTGAACGGGGCATTCGCTGAGGCGCTGCCGCCAAGCACGTATGTGTTGTTGTATTTTGTGTTGAGATACTGTAAAACCTCACTCTGAAGGTTTTTGATCTCACCCGCGAGCGTCTCGCGACCGCTGTCTCCGGTCGTTGCGTTCTCGGCCTTCAAGATCTTGGTATGGACAGCCTGTAAAACCGAGTTTATGGCGATGATCGAATTCTCGGTAACCGAGAGCTGCTCATTAACCGCTTTTACTGTGTTTAGGTATTCCTCCGCCTTCGCCCTGTCCGCACGAACGCGCAGAACACGCGTGCCGGCAGAGACATCGTCGGAAATCGTTGTGAAGCGCGCGCCGGACGCGATCCGTGCGTTCGTCGTGGCGTAATTCGTTTTTGCCTGATCGAGATAGTACAGATAGTTTCTCTGGGTCGTGCTGTCCGCTACTCTCATGGCTTTCTCCTCCCTTTTTTGCCGGGGTCACCGCAGCTTGCTGCGGCCAACCGAATATGACTTATGCTTCGGTGCTTAGGAAACTCTTGCGGCCAGATCGTTGATGAGCATGTCAAGGAGGTTGTCCATGACCGTCATCATTCTGGCGGATGCCTGATATGCTTTCTGGTACATAAGCATATTCGCCGTTTCTTCGTCGCGCTGCACACCGGAATTGGATTCGCGCTGCGTAAGAAAACTGTCTGCAACCGCTTTGGTAGCCGTATAGCTGTTGGTTGCGGCGTTGACATCTGTACCAATTTTAGAAACCAATGTTGTTACATAATTTTCGAAGTTGCCTTCAAATTTTTCGTTGTTGCCGCCAAATGTGAATGTCGTCTTTTCGCTGCCGCTGAGCTTTGTGGAGAGTTGCTGGGCATAGTCTTCGACATTTTCGTTCTTATTAAAGATGAAATAGCTGGAATCGGCTGCCCATTCGGCGCTGATAGCGATATTGGCGGCCGTTACTTTTGCCGTTCCGCTGGTGTCGACCAGTCCGGTATCCGGATCCTTTGCGCCGAGCAAGCCCTTGTAGACCGGGTTTCCATCACCGTCCATTTGAACCTCACCGTTGGCATCTGCCTCAGGAATGGTCCCGTTTGCGACAGCCACAAGCTGCTGGGCAAAGGAGTCAAGCATAGAGCGGTAATAGGGGATCCCCTGCACGGTGCCGCTGCTTCCATCCCCCGTCAGAACGTCCGCATAGGCTTTCATCGCGCCGCTCTTGAAAGCGATATCAGATGTGCCACTGGCGTCGGTGAGAGAGAATGTGATGGTTTTTTTGCCGGTGGCGGCATCCGTAGCACTGGTCATGGACAGTATCGCCGGATCGCTCCCCGAATCTTTTCCGTTAACGACCTCAACGGAATGACCGCTGCTGTCGATCAGGCTGACAGTGAACGTTTTGTCTGGATTTTGTATGACGCCGATGTCGGTATATTGTGCAAGCTCGTCGAGCAGAAGGTTCTGTTTATCCATAAGCTCGTTCGGGCTGAAATAGGCGCTGTCCGTTGTAGACAGGGAATTTTTCTCCGTAGCAATTGCCCGATTGTTTATCTGGATGTTTAACAGGATCTCGTTGACTCTATTAACGGTCGTGTTCAAGTCGGCTGTCTCGCGGGCCTCTACCTGGTCGAGGGCATTGCTCGCATCATGCAGGACCTGCACCATGCCGGCGAAGGACGATTTCACAATGTTCGCCTCCGACTCATAGGTCGGGTGCTGGATATAGCCGTTGAGGGCGGTGTATATGTTCTCAAGGCCGCCGACAAAGCCAGCGGTAGATGTAATATTTGTGTCCGGGATAGCGTCCCGGATCTCCGTGAGGATATCCTTTGCCTTCCCGTAATAGCTGCTCGTGGACAGTTCGCCGCGATAGTTTTTGTCAATAAACTGATCGCGTACCTGCGACACGCCGAGCGTTGTGATGCCCGCACCCGCGCTGCCGGTCATGTTGGCCGCGACGCGGTTGATGGATGCGGAATAGCTAGTCGCTGTCGTTTCCAGGCGCTGACGGGTATAGCCTTCCGTATTGGCGTTGGCGAGGTTGTTGCCAACGATATCAAGCGCCTTCTGGTTTGCGAAGATCGCTGATTTTGAAGCTTCAAATCCGAAGAAAGTCGATCTGATCATATTGCCCTCCTAAACAAGCTTTTCAAAGGAGGAATCCTTTGAATGTGCCCCGCCCCTGGCGGTTTCGGGGCTATAGGTGCTCTGCTGAGTTTCGATACCGGCCGAGATCGCGGCCTGTTCCATCAATTTTAGACTGCTGTTCGCAAATTCCAGCGAAAGACGGTTCTGTTCACGAATATCGGTAGCGGTATCTGTGATCCGCTGCAGCACATCCGCGAGCTGCCGCTTTTTTTCCGGGTCCTCAACAGTTTCAACGAGCATTTTTGCGGAGAGTCCCTCAAAGCCAAGCGCCTTCTGCATATCCAAGCGTTTGTTCTCAAAGTTCTGAATTCTCATCGTCTCCGCCTGCTGCATCTGGAGCAGTGCCTCCAGCTGTGCTGGATCGCCGCTGATCAAGGCCAATCGCTTCTGCGTTTCATTCCTGCACGCCGTTTCCAGCTCAGCACAGTATTTTTCGAGAAATGCGATAAATTCGTCTATGCTCGCCATATCTGCCTCCCGCGGTTTATTCCACAGCGGTCCCGAATGCCGAGCGCATCACGGAAGCCGCGATGTCTCTTCCGGAGACCGGAACATTGTCGCCGGCATAAGCTTTTCGGAGTGCCGCAAGCCGCTCGGGCGAAGCATTCTGCATGTTCTGTGCGGCATAGCTGCGTGCGCTGGCAGCGAGTGTAGCGCGGAAACTTGCGTCCGCACTGATATCCACAGTGTCCGTTCCATAGGTCTGCGCGGCTGTTTGCGCAGTTTCCTCCGCCGGACGCTTTACGCGGTTAAGTGTCTGCGTATTCTGCATACGGTAGAAGTTTTGTACGGAACTGATTTCCATATTGATCGACCTCCCTGCCCGCTCTTCACGGGGCGATTGCGAAATGAATTTCCTTTTCGAAAGAAGCGGATCGGTATTGGACCGCCCTGCGGACCACAACTATCCTACTTCTCTACTTCGTTATATTTATTCACCGTAATTTGTGAAACTAAAGTAAATTTAAAAGAATATTTTCGTGAAAATCGACATTTTTTCATTCCCGCACGCTCTTTCTTTGCACTTCTACAAAAACGTGGGGCATGGGTACGGCAGTTTCCGCAGAATTCGGCTCCTATCGATGAATTTTTAAAAACTATTCCCTTATGCAAAGGTTTGTGTTATAAATAAGAAGTAAGGAGTGATTTATCCGTGGCAAAGGTGATTTCTCTCATAAATCAGAAAGGCGGCGTCGGTAAAACCGCTTCCACGAACGCGATCAGCGCGTGTCTCAAACACAGGGGCTACAAGGTCCTCTGCATCGACTTCGACCCGCAGGGCTACCTTTCTTTCAGTATGGGCGCCGACACCCGCGAACATAGCACGATCTACGATGTCTTGAAACACAACATCAAGGCCCGCTATGCCATTCAAAGATCGAACGTGGTCGACATCATCCCGGCAGATGCTCTGCTGGGCAATGTTGAGCGTGAATTTACAGGTCCCGGCTCGGAGCACATGCTGCGCGACTGCATCCGGACCGTTTCTCCCCTGTATGACTATATACTCATCGACTCTCCACCCGAGCTTGGGCTGCTCTCCGCTAACGCCATCATCGCTTCGGATGTGGTCCTCATTCCCGGTCTGGCGGACGGCTACAGCCTCCAAGGTGTCATTCAGGTGCACGAAACCATTCTGCGCATCAAGCAGGCGTTCAATCCCACGCTCGTCATCGGCGGCATCTTCCTTGTCCGTTACTATCCGCGCGAGGAGCTCAGCCGCACCACGCGGGAGACAGCGCAGCTGCTTGCAGAGCATCTGAACATTCCGCTTCTCGACTCCACCATCCGCCACAGTAACATCATCAGCAAGGCAATGACCACACTCCAGAAGGACATTGTAGAATATGCGCCGAAAAACAACGCGGTAAAAGACTATATCGCGCTGGTTAACGAGCTGTTTGAAAGGGGATTTATCTAAGCAATGGCAAAAACGAAAAAAGAGCTTGACAAGGATCTCATGTTCTCAAAAATCATGCCCGCTCTTTCGGACAACCCTTTTACTGCTCCGATCGCAGCCCCGTCCCGCGCAGAAAAATCAGAGGATCAAGATGCGCTCTCCGCTCTGCGGGAGAAGCTCTTCGCCCGCAGCAGTGAATACATCGAGTCAGAAACCATCGCAACGATCAATGTCATGGAAAATCTGGTCCTCAAAAAAGTTGACCAGGTCATCGCCCGCTTCAATGTCTGCACCTGTGACCGCTGCCGCTGCGACATCTGCGCCTGTGCACTGAACATCCTGCCGCCGCGATATATCGTGGCAAAGCCTGATGTGATTGCAAAAGCGGAACAGGAAGTTCCCGATAAAATGGTCATGGACGCGCTTATCAAAGCCGTTATCAAGGTCCGTTCCCACCCGCGTCACTGAGCAGACGCATATAACAGCCGGAAAAAGACCGCTTTGCGAAGAAACAGCGCAAGCGGTCTTTTCTATATCCGTTTTTCTGCGGCGGCCTGCCGCTCTCAAAGGCGGCCGCGCCTGTTCTGGATGTCAATCCGCTGCTTTGCGAAAATTGCCTGACACAGCCGATCGGTATCTTTTTCGGGCATATCTATGAACTTGCAGCCATAGAGTCTTTCCCCGGTGCTTTGCTGTGCAATGCGGCGCACGGTCGCTCTGACATTGAAAATATCGCTGTTGCGGTCTTCCTCCACCTTGAGCCCGCTGATGCAGACTTCTTCCCCCTCATGGAACAGACAGTTCTCATCCTTTACCGCGATAAGCGTTCCCGAGAGGCTGATGCTCGTAACATTGCATTTATACGTGGGAGCGTTTTCCATGCCGTCACGCAGAGGACCGGTAACTTTCGCCACAGTGCGGGTCTTGATACGAAAATAGTCCCGCCGTTCGTTTTCGCCGTAGGTCTTGATATCGTTGATGCGCCAAAATGTAGCGTATGTTATATAGATTCTTCCGCCAAGGCTTAAAAAACCTGCCTTGCCGCTGAAAATGCTGATTTTTACGATCATTCCATATGCCGCGTTCGGCATCTCCCCGCCATCGAGGGAAACCAGTTCGATCGCCTGCTCGCCGTTGTCGTCCAGTAAAACAGCGCGGAGCCTTCCGGCCAGCAACAGATCATTTTCCATTGTTCTGACTTCGCAGACAGAGCCGACATAGTCGGTGAGTCTTCCGCTCAAAACAGCACCGCCCTTCGTAGTTATGGGTCGTAGTGTCCTGACGCGACCCGGGAATTAAACATAAACAGGATTTGTAAGTTCCGCCCAGATGCCGTTGACATACTCGACAGAAGCAAGATACTTATTTTTGATGATCTCTTCCGAAACGCCAAGCGATTCGGCGAGTGCGCTCACTTCGCTCCACTTGCCCTTTTCATATTCGAGACACAGAGACAGCAGATCGGCACATCTGCCCGGTCTGCCAAGAAGGCCGTCCTTGAGTTCGTCCGACAGCGGCAGCTGTGCAAGCGCCTCGTCCAGAGAAACCTGCATCAATATCCCCAGCGTTGAGAACATGCCGAGAAGATAAGCCTCCTGCTTTACCAGCGGGAAGTTCGGAATAAAACCGGCAATTTCCTGGCAGAAAGTGCCGCGCAGGAAAGAGGTCTTGATGAGCTCATCCGCAACGCCGCCGTCGTCTGAAAAACTCAGAAGGTAGATCCACTGCTTGAGCTGTCCCAAGCCGAGGATCGTCAGCGCCTGCTTAATGTCCTGCACACGGTTCGGAAGCGCGAAGTACGCGGAGTTAACGAGCTTTAAGAGTGAGTAGGACAAAGTAACATCCAGTGAAATGATCTTCGCGATCTCGTCGAAATCGGGATACTCTTTTGAAATTGCCGCCATAAGGCGGAAAAAGTTCGATTGCAGATGTTCAAGCTTATGGACCCGCGTGGAAAGCATTGCCGAAACGCTCTCTCCCTGATAATACTCACAGGCATAGGATTCCGCAAGCTCCCTCTGTGCAGAAGAGTTGATGCCATACGCGGCAAGCTTCTTCCCAAAGCTCTTGGTGAGCTTGCAGACGGAGTCGATGTATTCCCGGTCATCGCCCGAAAAATCTACCTTAATAATGTCGACAAAGGGCAAGATGTTCATAAACGTACGGTTGAATTCAAAACCCAGCACGGCGATACGGTAACCCGCCTGTTTATAGCGCAGAAGGACGTCCCGTGCCTCGGGGTTCACAAGGATATTCTCCTCGATCTGTATGACGAGCTTTTTGACGTCAAAGACATTGGGGATATCCTTCATCAGCAGGTTGGGAGTGAAGGTCAGAAAGCAGTCCTTGCCACCGAGAAAGCTGTCGGCATTCAATTCGTTGAAAAATGTGACGATCGTGTTTGCGACACGGGCATCCCTTTTGTTATAAAGCGAACTTGCATCTTGAAAGTAAACGAGTTCATATGCCACCAGCTTTTCATTGCTATCGAGTATCGGCTGACGCACGATATGACTTTCCATTCCCGTTTCCTCCTTAAGAAGTGCGGCAAAGCAGTCCACAAGGCCCAGAATTGAGGCTTGATGTGGGGGCCGCTGGCCATAGCTCTGATTGTATTATATACCACGCTTATCGAATCTTCAAGAAAAATTCGGAAGCAAGTATGCGGTTTTCATAGATTTTTCTGAAACCGCCATTACTTTGATTCCGGCGCTGTTTTTTTGAACTTTTCGGCTGTGGAGAGAATGCTGCAATATATTTTTGCAATGATCTCATAGAGATCCGGTGGAATATTCTTTCCGACGTCCAGCATACAGAGCATCGACGACACGCTGTCGTCCCGGTAAACTGGAATGCCCGACTGCTCGGCTATATTGATGATGCGCTCGGCGATCTCTCCGTACCCTGAAGCGATCACGACCGGAGCCAGATCGCTGTCCGGCTCATAGCGCAGAGCGGCAGCCTTGATATCAGATTTTGACATCGACTCCGACCCTCCTGTATGGCAAAGATTTAAAGACTTCCATAAGTGAACGGGTCTTTTCGAAAGGCTTCACCTGTGTTTTCCCCAGATGGTAGTCCGACCCATAGAAGAGCTTTGGCAACGTTTTCATCATTTCCTCATAGCCGCTCTCGCTCCCTTTCGGGCAATAGAGGCTGAAATCGACCGTGTTGTTATACACAAAAAATTCCGCTTCAAAGCGGCCGACTGTATCGACGTCAATAACCATAAGGAAATGCATCCCCCCGCTTTCGACGCCCTCCGGCATATCGCTCTCGTCGCTCTCGGGGTTGATCCAAACCTCAGCAAAAGAGCGTATGTCCTCGAATTGCACCGGCAGAATAAAGTGCAGCAGGGGGGTAAAGTTGCAGGGCGACGACAGAAGGCTGTGGAGCATCCCCTCCATTTTGAGAGAATCCGCAGCACTCATCTTTCCGGACTGGGTCTGCCGTGTCAGCAGTTCAACGATCTGGTTCATAACGGAGGAATTGCCCTCCGCTCCACCGTAGCCTGCCAGCAGCTGCGCCATCGCAGGGTTGCTCACGGAGGCGTCGCTCCGCATCGCCTGTCCGTCCAGGTAACTTTTCAAAAGTTCCATGAACATCTGCCGCTGCGGTGTCGTCAGGTACTGCCGCAAACGGAAAGCCGTTTCCGTAACATAGTCCGGGTTTGAATTGAAGCGGGAGAGATTATAAGTGAGGATGGAAAGCGTCTTGGCAAGATTTGAATCGTAAAAGACGCTGCTTTCCACCTGCCTTACAAGGGCGAGCGCGTCCGCCTTGAGTCCGGCAAAATTCGATGCCGCATCCCTCGCGCGAAATCCCTCTATGAGGGCGTCAAGCTGCTTTGCAAAGTGCGTACTTCCCTCCAGCTGGCCGCGCAAATAGCCAAGATTGTTGGCAACCGAATCGAGAATGTCGCGCTGACTGCCCGTGCTGTAAAGTGCACGCAAAAAACGCGCAATGGCGGTCTGCACCTCCGGTTTCTCCGCATTCTGAGCGCTTATGTCCCGAAGAAAATCAAACAGTGGGCCTTTGAACGCGGTCGATACATTCTCCTGGCTCTTCATTTCCCCCGCAAGCCCCTCTGGCTGAAGCAGCAGCGTGTCAAATACGTTTTCGATCTCAGCGGTGACAGTTTTATTATTTGCAGGCAGAAGCTTGTAAAGTTCTTCAAGCATGCCGAGGTTCTGGAGATAGGTCGCCGTGACGCCCGGGTCCTTGAGGAGGTTTAAAAGGAGTGTCGGCGTTCCGTCTTCAAAAAGGCCGTTGTTCTGCTTGAGGATCTCGCTCTGATTGTGCGTCTGCAGTACCTTCGTCGTATTGGCCAGGTTCAGTACGCCCGCTGCCTCAACGCCCGGTTTCGGTGCAACAGCCTGGTTTTTGTTTACAAGCGGTGTGCTGATCTTTAAAAAGTCCGACATTTCTTTTCCTCCTTTCCACCAATTTGTTCCAATCTGCCTAATCTGCACAGAATTCGTTGATATATTTATCTTCCGTTTTTAAAAAAACACAAGTATAGGCATCGACATTTTTATATAATAATGATACAATCATATTGAATTTTGTCAACATCGGTGAATAACTAGAAATGAACGAGCTCTTTTTAGTACAAGCCACACGGAAAGAAAAAAACGGGGAAGGTGTTTCTATTGAGTAACGACGATTTCGGAATGGAATCCATGCTTGAGATATTTATCCACGAAACAGAAGAAATGCTCGAGGATCTCGACAACATTCTGCTGGAATCCGAGCGCGCCAAAAGCATCACGGAGGACAACATCAACACGATATTCCGCATCACGCACACCATCAAAGGCTCTGCGGCCATGATGAACTTCAACAACATCTCCTCACTTGCCCATTCGGTGGAAGACGTCTTCTACATACTGCGAGAAGACCCGACAAAGCTTTCGCTGGTCTTCGACTCTATCTTTGACCTGGTCTTCCAGGCCTCTGACTACTTCAAAAAAGAGCTCGAGGCTCTCCAGAGCGACAACTATCAGGAAGGCGACCCCTCTGATATCATAACCCATCTTGAAGAGCAGGCTGCCATCATCAAGGGCGAACTGCCCGCGGCAGAAGTGCAGCAGGCTGCGGCTCCGGATTCGGAAAATGTGGAAAACGCTGAGCCCGAGGTCGGCGGAATGCCGTCCGGCGAGGGCACGCTTCGCATCCACATCATGTTTGAGCCGGAATGTGGAATGGAAAACATTCGTGCATATATGGTCATCAGTCAGGTCCAGCCATACTGCGCAGAGATCGCCTCGATCCCTCCCAGTCCCGAAAATGACCAATCCCTCGCGCCCGAAATCGCGAAGGGTGGCTTCACCATTATCTGCAAGCCAAAGGGCAGTCCGGAGGAAGTCGTAAAAGTCGTTGAAAGCGCGATGAACGTCAAATCCTATGAGATCCTTGCGGACGTGGAACCCGCGGCTGACGCTGCGCAGGAGGTCTCCGCAGAGGCGTCAAATGCGAAGACAGCCGCCTCGACATCCGCTGCACCTGACCCAACAAACTCGTCCAAGCCCTCTGTCGACACAAACGCGCTCACAAAGGGCGTCAAGCAGAGCTTGATCAGCGTCAATCAAGGCAAGCTCGATCACCTCATGGACCTTGTCGGTGAGATCGTTACGGCAGAATCCATGGTTGCCCGCAACCCGGATTTGAAAGGGCTGCGGCTCGACAACTTCACGAAATCTATCCGCGAACTGCGCAAGCTGACAGACGAACTTCAGGACATCGTCATGTCCATCCGCATGGTCCCGCTGCAGGGAACATTTTATAAAATGGACCGCATCGTCCGCGATATGTCAAAGAAGCTCGGCAAAAAAGCGGAGCTCGTCACGGAGGGCGGCGACACAGAAGTCGACAAGACCATCAACGATGCCATCGTCGACCCGTTCATGCACATGGTTCGCAATTCCATGGACCACGCGATCGAAATGCCGGAAGAGCGCATCGCGGCCGGCAAGCCGGAGGTCGGCAAGATCACGCTTGCCGCGAAAAACACCGGCGGTGAAATTTTCATCACGATCTCGGACGACGGCGCCGGACTCGACACCGAAAAGATCTTGAACAAAGCCCGCGAGAACGGCATTCTCACGAAGCCCGAAAGTGCTTACAGCGACAGGGAGATCTTCAATCTCATTATGCTGCCCGGCTTCTCAACGAACGAACAGGTCACCGCGTTCTCCGGCCGCGGCGTCGGCATGGACGTCGTCAGAAAAAATATCGAACAGGTCGGCGGCACGATCAACATATCCAGTGAGCGCGGCAAGGGCACGACCTTCACCATCAAGATCCCGTTGACACTCGCCATCGTAGACGGCATGAATATAGCCGTCGGCAAGACGATCTTCACGCTGCCGATCACCGCGATCCGCCAATCCTTCAAGATCACGGATGAGAACCAGATCATCCACAACACGGACGGTTCGGAGATGATCATTCTCCGCGGTGAATGCTATCCCGTCGTACGGCTGCGTGATCTCTATGACATTGAAGAAGGTACGGACAACCTGCTGGAGGGCATCCTCATCCAGGTTGACAGCGGCGAATCCGGATACTGTATTTTCGCAGACGAACTGCTCGGTGAATATCAGGTCGTCGTCAAGCCTTTCCCCATCTTCCTCAACAAATACGACCTCAAAAGCAAGGGCCTTTCCGGCTGCAGCGTTCTGGGCGACGGCAGCATCAGCCTCATTCTCGACGTGAACACGCTGAAAAATGATTGATCATGCGGCCCATCCGCTCTACGCCGCGAATAATATAGAGAAAGGAACTTGATTTTATGACAACGATCGAAAAAGAACCCGAAAAGCTGGAAGGTCTCAACGACCGCTACCTCCTTTTCAATATAGACAATACCACCTACGGCATGCCGCTCGCGCTCGCGCTTGAAATTTTAACGATTCAGTCCATTACCCGCCTGCCCTGCGTTGCTCCCTACATCAAGGGCATCTTCAATCTGCGCGGCAAGGTCATCCCTGTCCTCGATGTCCGTGCAAAACTTGGCCTGCCCGAGCGTGAATATGACGACAAGACCTGCATCATCGTCGTCGACATCCACGATATGCACATTGGTCTCATCGTCGACACAGTTTCAGAGGTCATCACCGTTCCCGCTGAGAGGATCATCCCGCCCCCCGCAAACACAGCGAGCTATGTCTCCTCTGTCTCCGAACTTGAAAACAGCGTCGTGCTCAATCTCGACTTCGACGCATTCTTCTCTGCCGATCTTGATCTGGTCCGAAACTGAGCGAAAGGTTAACTGCAAATGGTATTATCTGACGACAGCACTGGTCTAGTGCGTTTGAAAGACGACGAGTTTAACTATCTAGTAAATTTTGTTAGCGGTCGATATGGTATTGACCTCTCACAAAAGCGTAAGCTTATCGAAGCACGGCTCGCAAGCGAACTCAAGTCCAACGGTTTCAAGTCCTATGAGCAATACATCTCTCTGCTTCAAGCAAACCCCTCTGCGATTGACACTTTCCTCAACAAGATCACAACGAACTACTCTTATTTCAACCGGGAAACAGATCACTATGATTTTCTGATGCGGACGGTCATTCCCGAGATCATGGCACGGAAAAAAAGCACGCTGAGCGTTTGGAGCGCCGGCTGCAGCACGGGCGAAGAACCTTATAACATTGCCATGGCAATTGACACTGCGCTCGGTATTAAGCGCAGTCTCTGGAGCGTTTCCGTTACGGCAACGGATGTTTCGACCCGCGCGCTCGCGGTGGCCCGTAAGGCGGAATATCCCGAAAGCGAACTGAGCACCATGCCGCCGGAGTGGATCAAAAACTACATGACGAAGCTGCCAAACGGCAATTATCAGGTAAACGACAGCATCCGCCGCGCGGTGACATTCAGCCAATTCAACCTCATGGACCCGTTCCCGCCGCGCATGTACGACGTCATCTTCTGCCGCAATGTGATGATCTATTTCAAACAGCCCACATCGCAGGCCGTCATCAGCAAATTCTATCAGCGCACCAATGAGGGCGGCTATCTCTTCATCGGTCATTCCGAATCCATCAGCCACAACGACAACCCGTATCAATATATCAAGCCTTCGGTTTTCCGCAAGGTCACAGGCCAATAAAAAGCAGCGCTTCTCGCGTGAGAAGCGCTGCTTTTTATATTATGACTGATATTCAAATTCCAGCCCATACATGGAAACGGTATCGCCATCTTCAATGCCGAGCGCTTCCATGCGTTCAAAAACGCCCGCCTCGCGAAGCTTGCGATCAAAGAACATACGCGATTCGTAGTCTGAGAAGTTGACGCTCGCCACAAGCTTCCGGAGCCATGGCCCCTCAACATACCACACGCCGTCACATTCTTCAATTTCAAGCTCGCCCGAAGTGTCGATCACCGGCTCCGGCGCAACATAATCCGGTTCGAACACACGGATCGGCGGCAGCTCCGCAAGCTTTCCGGCGATTGCTTTCACCAGTTCGGTTGTCCCCTGATGCGTGGCGGCGGACATCTCATAAAAGTCGTAGCCCAGTTCGGTGACATAGTCACGCAGCTCGTCGAGCAGCGGACTCCCCTCTGGGAGCAGATCCAGCTTGTTCGCAACAACGATCTGCGGGCGCTCGGCAAGTTCCGGGCTGTATTCTTTGAGTTCATTGCAGATCGCCTCGAAGTCCTCGATCGGGTCGCGGCCTTCGCTGCCGGAAACGTCAACAAGATGCACAAGCAGCCGGCAGCGGTCGATGTGCCGGAGGAAATCGTGGCCAAGACCGGCGCCTTCGCTTGCGCCCTCAATGATGCCGGGAATGTCCGCCATGACGAAAGACACGCCCTCCGTTACATAGACAACACCCAGATTGGGATAGAGCGTCGTGAAGTGGTAATTTGCGATCTTCGGATGTGCTTTTGAAACGACGGAGAGCAGCGTGGACTTCCCCACATTCGGGAATCCGACCAGTCCGACATCCGCAAGCAGCTTGAGCTCAAGAATGACCTCGCGCGTTTCGCCGTCCGTTCCGGGTTTGGCAAAGCGCGGAACCTGCCGTGTCGGCGTTGCAAAATGCTGGTTTCCCCAGCCGCCGCGCCCGCCCTTTGCAAGAACAAACGGGCGTGAATCCGACATGTCATGGATGATCGCGCCGCTCTCCTTGTCGCGGATTAGGGTGCCTCGCGGGACTTTGATGACGACATCCTCACCGTCCCTGCCCTTGCATTTTCTGCCCTGACCGTTAACGCCGTTCTGCGCGACGTATTTGCGCTTATAGCGGAAGTCCATGAGTGTGGACATATTGTCGTCTGCCACAACGACAACATTGCCGCCGCGCCCGCCGTCTCCGCCGTCCGGTCCGCCTGCCGCCACGAATTTTTCTCTGTGAAACGCGACCGCGCCGTCCCCGCCCTTTCCGGCGCGGACCGTAATTGTCGCCTTATCAATGAACATAGTCTGCCTCCCTGCGCCAGAGGCGCGGTGCTCGAGTCTTTACGCTTTTATTATGTGCAGTTTCATAAAAAAACGGGCGGGCAACTCGCCCACCCGTTTATGGTGCCTGTTACTGTGCGATGTCTTCGTAAACAGAGACCTTTTTACGGTCCTTGCCCATACGCTCGAATTTCACTCTGCCGTCCGTAAGGGCGAAGAGTGTGTCATCACCGCCGATGCCAACGTTGGTACCGGGATGGATCTTCGTTCCGCGCTGTCTGACAAGGATGTTGCCGGCGAGGACGAACTGACCGTCCGCTCTCTTAACGCCAAGACGCTTTGACTCACTGTCGCGGCCATTCTTGGTTGAGCCCATTCCCTTTTTATGTGCCATGGTGTTATTCCTCCTGTGTCAATTTCTGCGGAACTCAGGCGCCGATCTTTTCGATCTTGACCTGCGTGTAGGGCTGTCTGTGGCCCTTCGTGTTGCGATAGCCTTTTTTGGGCTTCATCTTGAAAACGCGGACCTTTTTGGCCTTGCCGTTTTTGACGACGCTGGCCGTGACGGTAGCGCCGGCGATCGTCGGCGTGCCGAAATTGCTGCTGTTTTCATCGACGACTGCCAGGACCTGGTCAAAGGTAACGGTATCGCCTGCTTCGACGGGGAGCTTTTCGATGAATACGACGTCGCCCTCAGCAACGCGGTACTGCTTTCCGCCTGTAACGATGATTGCGTGCTTCACTTATCTGTGCACCTGCCTCTCTCGGAGTCTCGCTCTCGGGGCGGAAATGTTTCCATTTCACTTAATAGCCCTCTCAATGCGGCTTTGTTATTTTATCATTCGCAAAGTGGAAAGTCAAGTCTTATTTCTTCTTTCCAAAAGATCAATCATTCGGTGTGCCGAAAAGTTTTTTGATCTGTTTGAGGTCACGCTTTCCGATCGCGTTTTTGGGAATGCTGTCGACAAAGGTGACATAGCGCGGGACCTTGATGCTTGAAAGCTCGGTCCTGACGGTTTTGACGATCTGTTCCTTTGTCACCTTTGCATCCTTTGCTTTGACGATCAGGACTCTGCCGACCTCGCCCCATTTCGGGTCCGGAACACCAACGATGCAGGCTTCTATGACGCCCTTGATATTTGTGATGACATCCTCGATCTCCTGCGGGAAGATGTTCTCGCCGCCGGAAATATACATATTCTTCTTGCGTCCGCTGATATAGGCATAGTTGTCCTCGTCTACATAGCCCATGTCGCCGGTATGTACCCAGCCGTCCTCCATGATCGCCTTGGTGGCCTCCGGATTATTCCAGTATCCGGAGAACAGAAGCTTTGATTTAAAGAGGATCTCCCCGCGCTCGCCCTGCGGAACATCATGCCCTTCCTCATCCACGATGCGGACCTGATTGTAAGGTGCAACAACGCCACAGGAGTTCCACTTGGCACGGACGTCGTCAATCGTGCAGCTCGCGTTGCCGGCGGGGTGGGACATGTTGTTCGGGCCGACCTCCGTCATACCGTAGGCATTGACCATCTTGACGCCCTTTGCC
>JBMNPV010000031.1:0-19639 GCA_050943775.1 Oscillospiraceae bacterium | reverse complement strand
TTTCGTCCCGCGCAAGAGAGAATATCCTTTCCGATATCGAATATCTCCGCAATGTACGTATGAGCGACGTCGAGCGTGCGCAGCAGAAGATCGTTGAGACCATCCGCCAGCTCGAGGAGAGCGGCGAGATCGTCATCTCCAGAGGCGGGGAGGATGCGATCATTGAGTAGCGTTTACAAGAGCCGTTCTTTCATTGCAAACAACGAAAAAGTACCGATACCGGACGTCATATTCGAAGAGAAAAAACCGCATGTTATAAACGAAGAAGAAAACCCGCCGGAGGTCAGGCCGTTTGAACCGGAGAAGCTGTTTTTGTCTAAACCGGAGTCGAGCCCGGAGACTGCTCAGGAAGCAGACCCGGAAATGAACTTGGAAACGGACCCGGAGCCCTTGCAGGGGACCGAAGCCGCCTACGCGGCCGATGCCGAGGAGGAAATCAAAGACGAACCGGCACCCGAACCGGAGCCGGAGCCGGTAGAAATTGAAATGCAGGCCCCGCCTCCACCACCTCCACCGCCACCCCCTCCCGTTACAAAAGAGCTGATCGGTGAGTTTTATGCAGACGAACTCAGCAATCTCGCAAATGAGGTTGCACAGCAGGCGTATTACGACGCACTGAATAAGAAAAAAGCGGAGCTACGCGACTGCATTGCAGGTGTTCAGGCGCTGATGGATGAGCTGGTCTGCGCACAGCAGAAATTTATTGAAGAGTATACAAAAGAACTCAAATATATGGCAGTGGATATTGCCGAAAAGATCATCTTTGAACGGATCGCGGAAGATGACCTCACACTTGAACGGCTCGTTATGCAGACGGTTTCGATCGTCAAAAACGCCGACTGGCTCAATGTTGAAATCTCCGAGCGTCTTGTGAAACTTGTTGACAAGATCAACGCGGAACTCGACAAACCCGAATACAATGGACGAGCGCACGTTTTTCCCATCGCGGGAACGGACGGCGTTTGCCGCGTCGTTACAAACGAAGGTGCAATTGTCAGTTCCGTTGAGGTGCAGGCAGAAAACCTGCGCAAGGCATTCCGGAACTTGGACCAACAGGATACGCCCGTTGAACGGGCCGACTAAGGAGCAAGCGTATGCAAAGCATCCATCAATCCCTTGAGAGCTGCTACAGAGTGATTCAGCTCTCCGACCTGCGTACGCATGAGGGCCGCGTCAGCAAAATTATCGGCATGACCGTTGAAGCGACAGGCCTTGCGTGCAGTATCGGCGATATCTGCACGATCCACATTGACCGCGACGGTACGGAGGTCATCTCCGAGGTCGAGGGTATCGCCGACAACAAAGTCTACCTCATGCCTTTCCAGAACGTGGATGGCATCGGTTACGGCTGCAGTGTTACCACCGAGGGTGAAAAACTGGAGATCAGCGCGTGCAACGAGATGATCGGCCGCGCGATCGACTCGCTTGGACGCCCGATCGACGGGGGTCCGCCCCTGCCGCACGGTGAAAAAATATCGATCAATGGCAACCCTGAAAACCCCATGGAACGCCCGCCGATTAAAGAAGTCATCGAGCTTGGCGTGCGCGCGATCGACGGCCTTATGACCATTGGCAAGGGACAGCGTATGGGTATCTTCGCCGGCAGCGGTGTCGGCAAATCAACTCTGATGGGCATGATTGCCCGCAATGTCCGCGCGGATGTCAACGTGATCGCCCTTGTTGGCGAACGTGGGCGCGAGGTCGTTGAATTTATCCAGCGCGATCTCGGGCCGGAGGGCATCAAGCGCTCCGTTGTCGTTGTCGCAACCTCTGACCAACCCGCGCTGATGCGTCTTAAATGTGCGCAGACGGCGACGGCGATCGCGGAATTTTTCCAGAGACAGGGCAAAGACGTTCTGCTCATGATGGATTCCCTGACCCGCTTTTGCATGGCCCAGCGCGAGATCGGTCTTGCGACCGGCGAAGCGCCCGTTGCACGCGGCTATACACCTTCCATTTACTCGGCACTGCCGAAGCTTCTGGAGCGCTCCGGAAACTTCAAGACCGGGTCCATCACCGGCATCTACACTGTGCTCGTGGAAGGCGACGATACCAATGAGCCGATTGCAGACACCGTGCGAAGTATCATTGACGGGCACATTATCCTCTCACGCAAGATTGCTGCGAAAAACCACTATCCCGCGATCGATGTTTCCAACAGTGTCTCGCGATTGATGTCCGGCATTGCGGATAAGGAGCACAAAGACGCAGCAAACCAGCTCCGGAATATGCTTGCCGTCTATAAGGACAACGAGGACCTGATCTCCATTGGTGCCTACAAGTCCGGGAGCAACCCCGAACTCGACAATGCGATCGCGCATATGAAGCGTATAGACGAATTCCTGATCCAGCGGGTGGACGAGCCCTGCCACTTTGACCAGACGGTAGAATTACTAAAGCAGACGGTCCAATAATTGCGCAGGGTGGATTTCGTAAGGAGGTGTCGCTTTGGAAGCGTTTAAGTTTTCCCTCAGCAGAGTCCGAAACTACAAAAGTCAGGTACTTGACAAAGAGAAAAAGACGCTTGCCGCACTTCAGCGCCAACGCAGCGAGATACAGGACCGAATCAACGTGCTCGAGGCATACCGCGCGCGGAAAGCTGCGGAAATTGTCGAGAAGCAAAAGAAGGGCGCGACTATGGTCGAGCTGATGCAGTCCAACTTCCTTATCGAAAACGCGCGCACGCAGATCACAGCGGCGAGAGAGGAACTCAAAAAAATGGAAGCGGCCGTCGAAGCCCAGAGAAAAGTTGTTCTCTCCATCTATCAGGAAAAAACCGGCATGGACAAGCTTGAAGAGAAGCAGGTGGAGGAATACCGCGTGCTTGAGGCGAAAGCCGCTGAAAACGAGATCATGCAGGTTATTTCAAATAAGCTCGCAAGCAGCGGGGGAGATGAATCCACCGTAGGCATCGCTTGAGAGCGCAGAATTTCACGGAAAGGAGGTGAGACAGATGCAGAATACAAGCGTACAGCTACAGACCGGCAGTGTGAAGAGTTCCGCCAAAACGACCGCAAAAACGGGCGTTTCCAAAGCAACACAGCCGGACACCGCCATGACGGACCCCTTTCTGCAGATTATCATGAGCATGATCGGGCAGAGCAGCGAACCGACACAGGCCACGGGAACGGAAGATATGTCGGGTTTGTCCGACGTCTTCGGCCTTGTCCGGAATATCAATACTGCGAGTCTCCTTGCGGACAGCAATTCTTCCAATACACCAAACGTTCTCCTGTCGCTGCTCGGCGGAAGTTCCAACAGTTACGCGGCGCTAGAGTCGCTTGGAGCGGATGGAACGGACACATCCCCGACTCTTGTTTCACAGCTGCTCCAGATGCTCAACCAGCCTTCGGATGCCACGGCCATCCGCGATCTGACCGCAATTGACCAGACCGGGGAAAATTCGGTTCAGACCCTGCTCCGGCAGTTTGCCGAGGTCCCGCAGAACGGCGTCGAAACGCAGCTTTCAAATCTTCTCAGCAAAGCGCAGACGGCGACGGAAACCGACATTGACGCTGCGACGGCAAGCGCCCTGACAAAGCTTCCGGCAGTGGAATCTGCGGTCACCACGCTTACCACAGCGACAGCGGACGAAAGTGACAGCGGACTTCTCTCCCGGCAGGACTTTTCCCGGACGATCACGAAGGCCAGAGAACTCCTCGCAAATGCAAAGCCGGATCCCGATACCGACGAGACGCAGAGCGCAGACAAGCTGCAGAACGCGGATGAGACACAGAGCGCGGACAAGCTGCAAAGTACGATCCATGCCTCAAAGACCGCGACGCCGTTTGAGCTTCGTTTCCAAAACGCCGTTGCAAAGGCTGAGAGCACACCCCTTCCCCAGCAGGTGAAGGACGGGTTGCAAAGCAATCTCTCCTTGGGTAAGAGCGAATTTACCATCAAGCTGAAACCGGAGGCGCTCGGCGAAATTACGGTCAAGCTCACGGAGGAAGCCGGAAAGACAACGCTCACGATCATAACGGCGAGCGCGGCTACCGCAAGGCTTCTCAACAGCGACATGGACTCGCTCAAGGCTGCAATGGCGCCGATGAACGTTCGCGTGAATGAGGCAGTCTCGCAGACCGCAGCAAGTCAGCAGGGAAGCCTCCAGCAGTTCGATATGGCGGGACGGCAGTTTGCGGGTCAGCAGCAGCAACAGCAGTTTGCGCAGCAGTTCGCACAGAGACACAACGCGGTGCACTACGCCACCGGACGCACGGTAGCGGACGAAAATCTATACGCGGCGGCAGCGGTGCAAACCTTGCCTCCCAGTTACATTGGCCGCGGCCTCAATACCTACGTTTAACTTTCATCCGGAGGTGAAAACATGAGCGTTACAACTTTCTACACATCCGATCTGACATCCTCTTCACCGTTGCTCAAGACCGCTTCGGCCCCGGGCAGTACGAACACAAAGAAGAGCCCGACAGACAATTCGCTCACAGCGAATGATTTTCTCAAGCTGTTTATTAAGCAGCTCCAGAATCAGGATGCTACGAACCCCATGGACAGCAGCGAGATGATGAGTCAGATCACGCAGCTTTCCAATATGCAGATGATGCAGAACATGGCAAACTTTTCGAAATCAAGTTTTGCCGTTTCCCTCATCGGCAAATATGTCACAGCAAAATCAACGGACAGCTTTGGCAACATAACAACTATCACTGGCAAAATTGACCGCGTAGTTTCAAAGAACGGAGACTATACTTTCTTTATCGGCGATAAGAGCTTCTCTTCAGACAAAATAACTGAGATATCCGAGACTCCAATGGAAACACAGGCCCCGGAGAGTGGTTCAGAGACGTAATGCCAGGAACGACGCAGGGAAGGAGAATATATCATGGATGATATAAAGCTCGGCTTCTATACCCCCATTGTGACGGGGAATCCCCAGCCCGCGCAGACCCGGCAGACAGACACGGCCGGAGCGGAGACAAAGAGTTTCGCAGATATTCTCAGCGATACGCTCAGCAAGAGCAGCGAAGTGAATTTCTCGAAGCATGCCGTTAAGCGTGCGATGGAACACAACATCGAGCTTAGCGACGAAAACATCAGCCGCCTCAACGAAGGTGTGCGCATCGCAGAGGAAAAGAACCTCGAGGAGCCGCTCATACTCGTTGGCAGCACCGCCTTTCTTGTAAATATCCCCAACAATACCGTTATTACCGCGGTTGACAGCGGAAATATGAAAGGAAATGTATTCACAAATATTGATGGAACCGTTATAATATAAGCCGGACCTTTTGAGGAGGCTTTCGGCGTCCCGACCGACTGAAGGACGCCATCCGGTTCCAGGAAAGGAACAATTATGAACAGAGCAATGTTTTCAGGCGTGGCGGGCCTCAAGGCGCACCAGACCAAAATGGACGTTATCGGCAACAACATCGCAAACATCAATACATATGGCTACAAGGCCCAGCATGCGGTCTTCAGCGATGTTTTTTATCAGACGCTCAAGGGCGCGACAAACACGACCGCTGCTGCCACCGTGGGCTATGGCTCAAAATTGGCTGCCATCCGCAGCGACATGGGTTCTTCGAGCCTGCAGTCCACCAGCAACAGCATGGACGTCGCCATCACGGGCGAGGGCTTTTTCGAAGTGAAAAATGGAAATACCAGCTACTATACCAAGGCCGGCGAATTTGGATTTGATCCTTCAACAGGCAATATCGTTGATGTAAACGGTAATACGGTGCAGGGATTTAAGACTTCTACAGATACAACGGCTACAGATTTAAATTTGCTGAGTAATGCGCCAACATCCGTTACCGGGGCGTCGCCAGAAGAAAAATTGAGCACATTAAAGGGCATTTCCATCGGTTCGGACGGCTCTGTCAATGTGACAGCACCGGATGGCGCAACTTATGTGGCCGGATATGTGGCACTTGCCAACTTTGCGAACCCATCCGGCCTGCAGGCGGCCGGTTCCAGCTATTATGAGGCGACTGCGGATTCCGGTTCGGCCACTTCCTGCAAGCCCGGCGACAATGGAACCGGAGAACTCCAGAGCAGCACCCTTGAAATGTCAAACGTGGACCTTGCCTCCGAATTTGCGGATATGATTACGACGGAGCGCGGCTTCCAGGCAAACTCCCGCATTATTTCCGTTTCAGATACGATGCTGGAAGAACTCATCAACCTCAAACGCTGATCTCTGTTTTTTCGTGTGTTCCCGCGGCGGCGGGTATCCACCCGCCGCCGCTCTCTGTCAATTTCAAAACGCAGCCCGCCGGAAAAGGGAAAACCGCCGGGCGTATTGGCAATATGCATCACGCCGTGCCGCGTGAAAGAAAGGCAATTATGATTGTTTTGACAAAACTTAATGATATGCCCTTTGTCCTCAACTCCGATCTTATCGAAACGATTGAAGAAAACCCGGACACCACAATCAAACTCACAAGCAAAAACATTGTGATCGTCAAGGAGACGATGCAGCAGGTGGTTGACAAAGTGATTGAATTCCGCCGCGCTACAAACGGGCTCATTACGGTGAACACCATCAAGTGAGCACCGGCGCATAACAGGCAAAGAGATATAGACCAAAGGAGATGGAGACGCATATGGCGGAGGCCTTGACGCAAAGCCAAATAGATGAACTGCTAAACCGCATGCGTTCCGGCGAACCAGAAACGGTGCATGAGGAGCAGGAAGACAAAATCAAGGAATATGACTTCTCCTCCCCGAAAAAGTTTACCAAGGATCAGCTCAAATCTTTAAACAGCCTCTATGAAAACTACGCGAGGATGCTCTCTTCCTATTTTACGAGCGTTCTGCGCAGCGCCTGTGAGGTGACGATCAGCCAGATCGAGGAACAGCGCTACTATGAGTTCAACAATGCGCTGCCGGACAACGCTTTGATCGGCATGATCGGCTTTGCCCCTCAGAGCAATCCGGATGACGAGAGCACGATGATGCTGGAACTGCCGACTTCTCTTGGCTTCCTGCTCATTGATCGCTTGATGGGCGGGACCAGCGAGTTGTATTCTCCGGACAGGGACTACACCGAAATCGAGCTTGCGCTTTTGAAGGTCGTCATGGAAAACATTACGCGCTATATTCAGGACGCATGGGCATCTTTCAAGCAGGTTAAGACGAAGCTTCGAAACGTAGAAACAAACGGCCGATTTATCCAGGCATTTTCACCACAGGATGTCGTTGTCATTATCACACTGGATATTGATGATGAAAACTATAAAGGATCCGCTAACCTATGCATGCCGACGGATAATCTCGAAGAACTCATTTCGAGTTTTACCGTTCAGTATAACCACAGCATTAAACAGCAGGACGAGGAAAAAGAGCGAGCCAAGCGCGAACAGATCCTCAACAGTGTCAAGGAATCAGAGGTCGTTCTTGAAGCCCATCTTGACGACTGTGTTATGCCGCTGGGCGAGATCGCAAACCTCCAGGTTAATGATGTCATTTCACTCAATAAGAAGATCAGTGAAGACTTAGTTGTCGAGGTTGAGACTATACCTTTCTTCCGGGCAAAGCTAGGCGAACTCGGAGAACAGAAGGCCATCAAGCTGATCGGCATCAAGACCACTGCTGATGAATGATATAAGGAAGAACAAATATGGAAGAGAAAAAACTGACAGCGGAAGAAATTGATACTATCGGAGAAATAATGAATATCAGCATGGGCGCGGCTGCTACGGCTGTGTCCACGATGCTGGAACGGCAGGTCGTTATTACGACGCCGAGCATTGAGCAAAGTAAGCTCCACAATATCGACACATCCAGTCTCGAGCCCGCTATTCTGGTGCTTATCAGCTATATAGAGGGCATCTCCGGTACGAGCGTCATCATTCTTCGCCGCAACGACATGCGGATTATCCTCGATCTTCTGATGGGGAATGAGTTCACGGAAACGGATGACAGCTTTGAGTTCGACGACATGAGTATGAGCGCCGCCTGTGAGGTCATGAACCAGATGATGGGCGCCTCGGCTACCGCCCTCTCGGAAGTGCTTGGCAGGACGGTTAACATCTCCACGCCGACTGCGGTCCTCGTCGAGAACAACGATGATGTTATGGACCTGCTGATGAAGCGGGCTCAGGCGGACGACGACATCTTGGACATTTCTTTCAAAATGTCGATCAAGGAGACGTTGGACACCAATTTCAGCAGCATTATGCAGCTGAGTTTTGTTCGAGAGCTTGTAAAGGCCCTCAACGATGACATGGATGTTGGACCGGAGGAACCGGTTTCAATGCCGCAGCCGCAGCCGGCGCCGCAGTCCATGCCGCCGCAGCAACCGGCACAACAGCCCATGCAGGCACCACCGGCACAGCAGCCTGTCCCGACGCCGCAGCCGGCGCAGCAGCCCATGCAGACGCCGCCGCAGCCGCAGCCGACTCCGACACCACAGCCGCAGCCGACTCCGACACCACAGCCGCAGCCGACTCCGACACCACAGCCACAGCCGACTCCGACTCCGGCTCCTCAGTATCAGCAGCCCTACCAGCAGCCTTATCCGCAGCAGACGCCGGAAACAGCCTATCCGCCGTATCAGATGCCGCAGCAGGGACAGCCGGCAGCTTACCAACAGCCATATCAGCAGCCTTATATGCAGACGCCTTACGGCGGCGACTATTATCCGCCGCAGCAGCCATACGCAGGCTATCCGGAGCCACATCCCAATGTCCGCTATGCGTCGCCGGTGGTGAACGTGAAGCAGGCTGATTTCCCCGAATTCGCGGGACCAGCAAATACCGGAAACGCCTATCCCAACAACATGAGTATGCTCATGGGCGTAAATCTAGAGGTATCTGTAATTGTTGGCAGATCCAAACAGAAAATTAAGGATGTTCTGGAATTTGGCCAGGGCTCGGTGATCGAGCTTGATAAGCAGACCGGCGCACCAGCCGAAATTATGGTCAATGGGCAACTGCTTGCCTATGGAGACGTTGTTGTTGTTGGCGATAACTTCGGTGTCCGCATTACCGAGATCGTAGGAACGAAGGACCTGCTCGACTCGTTAGATTCAAAGAAGTAAACAAATAGGGGGATACAGGAAATGTACAAAATTCTGGTCGTTGATGATGCCGGGTTTATGAGAAAGATGGTTCAGACCCATCTGACCAAGGCTGGCTATACGGACTTCATCGAAGGCGAGGACGGCGAACGCGCCGTTGAACTCTACAAGGAGAGTAAGCCTGATCTTGTCATTATGGATATCACCATGCCCAATATGAACGGAATCGACGCTTTGCGCGAGATCAAGACCTACGACCCGGATGCAAAAGTCGTCATGTGTTCCGCTATGGGGCAGGAAGCCATGGTTATGGAGGCCATCAAACTCGGCGCACTCGACTTTATCGTTAAACCTTTCAAGGCTGACCGTATCGTTCAGACTGTAAACAAGGTCCTGCCGCTCTGACAGCATCCAAAACCGCACGGACGTTTCCTCGTCCGGGCGGCATCGCATATTTCCGGGGGAGGTGAGGATTTTGGACGGAAAAGATGTTTTGTCAATTCTCGGAACGCTTGTTCTGATGATCGCCGTTTTCGTAGGCGCATACTATTTTTCCAAATACTTTGGAAAGCATTATTACCGTACCCGCTATGGCGCGACCAAAAACCTCTCGATCCTTGAAAGTCATGCTGTCGGCAAGGATAGCGCGCTGCTCATTGTCAAGGCGGCGGAAAGAACCTTTCTCGTTGGAGCAACACCGCGGGAGTTCACACTTCTCAGCGAACTGGACCCCGAAACGCTCCAGCAGCCGGATGAGAGCGAGAACGTGAGACCGGACTTTTCCTCCGCGTTCAAGAACGCAATAAAGAATTTTGGAAGAAAACAGGACTAAGGAGAGAGCAGGGAATGATGCCACGCAAAAGCACGCCGCGCAAAAAACCGCGCAGGCTGTCGCAAAAAGAAAAAAAGTGGCTCAAGGTGTTGGCCGTTTCCCTCGCATTGGTGAATTTCTCTGCGCTTCTGACCATCCATGCGTTGGCGGCCCCGGTTACATTTTCAATCGATACCAGCGGCGGAACGGGCGACATGGACGCGCTCAGGCTTCTGTTTACCTTTGTACTGATCGCGATCGCGCCGTCGATGCTTTTACTCATGACGAGTTTTACCCGTATCGTCATCGTCTTTTCATTCCTGCGCAACGCTATTGGTCTGCAGACAACACCGCCGAATCAGGTCATCATCGGCTTGTCGCTGTTTCTGTCCTTTTTTGTCATGTACCCCACGATGCAAAAGATGAACACGGACGCGATACAGCCCTATGAAAGCGGTCAGATCACGCAGCAGGAGTGCCTGACAAAGGTGCAGGTCCCGCTCAAGGAATTTATGCTCAAGCAGACCAAGATCGAAGACCTCAACCTTTTTCTTTCCATGTCAAAGCAGGAGGAGATCAAAGAGGTCAATACCGAAGAATTGCTGAACCTCGGCCTGCAGGTGATCGTTCCGGCTTTTGTGACCAGCGAACTCAAGCGGGCCTTTCTGATCGGCTTTTTGCTGTTTCTCCCGTTTTTGATTATTGATATGATCGTAGCGAGTACCTTGATGTCCATGGGTATGGTTATGCTACCGCCGTCAATGATATCGCTGCCGTTTAAGCTCATGCTTTTCGTTGTTGCGGACGGATGGTCCCTTGTTATGGAAATGCTCATCAAGAGTTTCCAAACCTAGTTAGTTACATCAGTCAGGAGTGAGAAAAATGACCCAGAACGAAGCCCTTTCCCTCTTAAAAGATGCCATCTGGCTCATTTTAAAGCTCGCCGCGCCGCTCCTGATCGTCTCAATCGTTATCGGTCTCATTATTTCGATCTTTCAGGCCGCGACGCAGATCCACGAGCAGACGCTGACTTTTGTGCCTAAGATCGTAGCCATTGCTCTTTTGCTTATTATTCTCGGCTCCTGGATGCTTTCTGGTATGACGGACTTCTTCCAGTCCCTCATGAATTACGCAGCGGGGCTGTAGCATGGAAGTCACATTTTCCATTGCCGCAATCAACGCTTTTGCGCTCGTTTTTTGTCGAATCGGGGGAATGATCTTTTTCAATCCGCTTCTTGCGCGGAGAAACGTCCCGAACGGCGTGCGCGCGGGACTGGTCCTTCTCGTGACCATTCTCATTGCTCCCGCAACGAGCGTCGCCTCTATTGAAGCACTCAGCGGCTTCGGACTTTTCATGGCCATGGTAAAGGAACTGTTTGCTGGTTTCTGCTTTGGCTTTCTGTTTCAGATTTACTATTACCTGCTGTTTGTTGCAGGCGATGTGATCGATATGGGCTTCGGCCTTTCCATGTCCAAGGCATTCGACCCCGGCACGAATATTCAGGTTTCTTTGACGGGAAATCTCTTTCAGATCATGTTCATCGTCTACTTTTTTGCGACGAACTGTCATCTGATTTTTATAAAGCTCATCTATTCCACCTTTGATCTGGTCAGTCTCGGGGGAATGCAGTTCGGACAGAATGTCGGCGGATTTATGTGTACACAGTTTGTCTATGCGTTCGGACTCATTATCCACCTTGCACTACCCTATATTGCCGCCTCGTTCATCCTTGAAATATCAATGGGCGTTTTAATGAAGCTGATCCCGCAGATCAACGTGTTTGCGGTCCAGTTCCAGCTCAACATCATTCTCGGAATGACGCTTCTGTTCGTTTTCGCCGTCCCCACGACGGAATTTATCCAAAAGTATATCAATCAGGTTTTCGTTGCCATGCAGAGTCTTTTAAAATTACTGTAGCGGACAGCGGATCCCGTGCTCACCGAGGGGGGATAAAGTGCCGGGCGAAAAGACAGAAAAAGCCACACCAAAACGGCGACAGGACGAGCGAAAACGCGGTAACGTTTTTAAAAGTCAAGAAGTTGTGACCATCTTCACGATGATTGCCATATTCTATGTCCTCAAATCCCGTATGCCCGCTGCAACGCACACGATGGAGGACATGATCGCGCATTTTGTCGGCCTTGCGGCGACGACGACTACGATCGGGCAAGAGCAGGTTCAGGCTTACTTACGAACAGGGATCATTACTTTTGCCAAGACAGCAATGATTCCGCTGCTTGTCTGCTGTGCGGTCGCATCCGTTGTAACCATGTTTCAGACGCGGGGACTTTTCTCCCCCAAAGGCTTTGCTTTCAAAGCCGAACGAATCAGTTTGCTCAAAGGTTTCAAGCGTATGTTTTCGATGCGGGCCTTTGTTGAGCTTCTGAAATCCATTTTAAAAATCGTTATTCTTCTCTATGTGATCTATTCGATCCTCAAAAACGAAATCTTTACTCTGCCGCAGATGATGGATATGAGCTTCGACGGGGCGCTTACCCGTACCGGAAGCATCATCATGCAGATCATCAAAAAGGCGGGCGCCATTTTTGTTGCGGTTGCCGCGGCGGATTATCTATATCAATGGAAGCAATATGAAAAGGACCTCCGAATGACCAAACAGGAGGTCAAGGATGAGTACAAACAGACGGAAGGCGACCCGGAGGTCAAGGGTCGTATCCGTCAGATCCAGCAGGAACGCGCAAAACAGCGCATGATGCAGGCGGTTCCCTCGGCAGATGTCGTCATCAGAAACCCGACGCATATTGCCGTGGCCATCCGCTATAACCAAGAAAAGGACCGCGCACCGGTCGTCATTGCAAAGGGTGTGGACAGTCTCGCTCTCCGCATCGTGGATGTGGCTGAGCAAAACGGCGTCTATGTGACGGAAAACAAACCGCTCGCCCGCGCAATTTACGACGCCGTTCCACTCGACACAGAGGTTCCGGAAAGGTTTTATCGCGCGCTCGCAGAAGTACTGGCTTATGTTTACAGCCTGAAGAAAAAGGACACAGAGTAGGATGTTAAAAGTTTTCAACAATGGCGTCGCTTATTTTATCATACTGATCGTAATCCTGCTGATCGTCCCTCTGCCGACGCAGCTGATGGACTTCCTGTTCATTCTGAATCTAGCGCTGTCCCTCATTATTCTGCTGATTACGATGTCTATCTCCGAACCGCTGGAGTTTTCGATATATCCCTCGCTCCTGCTGCTGACGACGCTGTTTCGACTCGGCCTGAATGTTTCCTCCACCCGCTCCATTCTCACGCGCGACGGCTATGCGGGCGAAGTCATCAAGACGTTCGGCGAATACGTCATTCGCGGTAATGTCATCGTCGGCCTTGTCATTTTCCTCATCATCGTTTTGGTGCAGTTTATCGTCATCACCAAGGGCGCAGAGCGCGTTGCCGAGGTCTCCGCAAGATTTACACTTGACGCAATGCCTGGCAAGCAGATGGCAATTGACGCTGACCTCAGCTCCGGCATCATTGACGAGAATCAGGCCAAGGAACGCCGCGAGAAGATCCAGCGTGAAGCGGACTTCTTCGGCAGCATGGATGGTGCCTCGAAGTTCGTCAAGGGCGATGCGATCATGTCCATCATCATCACCCTAATCAACCTTATCGGCGGCCTTGTCGTCGGCCTTGTCAACGGCGGCGATTTCCAGGCGGTCATCCATACCTATTCGATCTCCACGGTCGGCGACGGCCTTATGAGCCAGATCCCGGCGCTGCTGATCTCCATCGCGACCGGCATGGTCGTCACCCGCTCCGCCGCGAAGGCGGACCTCAACTCCGAAGTCATCAGGCAGTTTTCTTCACAGCCTCGCGTCCTCATTATTTCCGGCGCGGTGCTGCCGCTGATGATTGCAATTGGCTTCCCGGCCGGTCAGGTGCTGCTTGTTTCAGCGCTTCTGATTGCTCTAGGCGTCATGGTCCAGCGCCGCTCCCGCGTTGCGGCCCAGACGGCGGAGACCGTTCCGCAGGTCACGGAGGAGGTTACAAGCGAGGTCAGCTTCTACCGCAATCTTGACAATGTCTACGGCCTGCTGAACGTGGACGCCATCAGTGTCGCGTTTGGCTACAGCCTGCTCCCGCTTGTGGACGAGAAAAACGGAAACTTCCTCGACCGTGTTGTCATGCTGCGAAAGCAGTTTGCAGACAACATGGGTATGGTTATCCCCGCGATCCGCCTCAAGGACAGCGGCAATCTCAACCCCAACCAATATGAGATCCTGCTGCGCGGCGAATCCGTCGCGATCGGCGAGGTGCTTGTCGACCACTATCTCGGCCTTGCGCCGGACAATCTCGAGCCTGCAAATGCGGTCGAAGGGATCGAGACCGTCGAACCGGCCTTCGGTATGCCGGCTGTCTGGATCAGCGAGGACAAAAAGCTTCGCGCGGAGATGGCGGGATATACCCTCATCGATCCGACGTCTGTTATCATTACGCATCTTTCCGAGCTTATCAATCGCCACGCCTTCGAGCTGCTCACGCGGCAAGAGGTCAAGCACATGCTCGAAAACCTCAAGAAAAACGACCCCAACACCATTGCAGACGACGTCGTTCCGGACGTTGTTACGATTGGAGAACTGCAGCATGTTCTCAAAAATCTCCTGCGCGAGGGCGTGCCGATCATCGACATGGAGATCATACTCGAAACGCTCTCGGATTACGCTCCGACTGTCAAGGACAGCGATATGCTGACGGAATATGTCCGCCAGTCTCTCAAGCGCACCATCACGCGAAGATTTTCCGCCGCCGGGCAGCTCAAGGTCATCACGCTCGACAGCGAGATCGAGGACGCTATTTTAAAGAGCGTCAAACGAATGGAGGGCGGCGCCTATCTGACCCTTGAACCGGAAATGATTCAGAAGATCGTCGCAGGTACGAAAGAACAGATCGATAAGGTTCGGAAACTGGTGCAGGAACCGATCATTCTCACTTCGCCGGTTGTCCGCATCTACTACAAAAAGCTGATAGATCAGTTTTATCCAAACGTTACAGTTCTATCCTTTAACGACCTCGATCCTTCTGTTCAGGTGCAGTCACTCGGTGTTGTAAAGGTTTGAATGAACACCATAAATCCATCGGAGAGGGGGACAGACCATGGCTTCAGCCAGTAGAAAACATTCGGAAGAAGACAAGGCCATTGACCCCGAGGAGCTAATGCGCCGCTATAAAGCGAGCGGCGACATTGAACTTCGCAACCAGCTCGTCATGTATTACCTCCAGTTTGTTAATGTTGCGATCTACAGTATGCGGTCCATTCTGTTGTCAAACGTCCCGTTTGAGGATTTCTTCAATCAGGGTGTGCTCGCTCTCATCGAATGTATTGAACGCTACGACCCAGATCGGGGCGCGAGCTTTGATACTTACAGCTACCTCGGTATCCGCGGCGCGATCTTGAAATATCTGCGTAAACAGAATTGGCTGCCAAACCGTGTTTGGGAGGCCAGAAAACGCATCACACAAGGCCGCGCAGAGTTGGAACAAAAACTCATGCGTGAGCCGACGGACCGTGAGCTTGCCGATTACCTTGGGCTTACGGAAAAGCAGCTCGACGGACTCATCTCCGAAATGAGTGTGGTCGACACCGTTTCTTTTGAGGAGATGCTGGAATCGAGTTATCTCGGCTCGGCGGATTCGCTTGCGGGCATGGACGGAGATGTTTCGGACAGAATGCTCCGGGAGGAGATGCAGGAAGCGCTGGCCGCCGCAATCGACGCGCTGCCGCCGAAACAAAAACAGGTCATCTCCCTTTACTATTATGAAAATTTAAATCTCCGTGAGATCGGCGAAGTGCTGGGCGTTTCCCAACAGCGGGTGTCGCAGATCCGTGCAAAGGCACTTGAAACGCTATCCGAGGCCATGAAAAAGTACGACTGCGGCGAAAAAAAGAGAGCTTAATGATTTCGGAGGCTTGCATATGTTCAGCGGTTACTATACAATTGCATCAGGGCTGATTACAAATCAGCGTGCGATCGAAACGATCAGCAACAATATCGACAATGCACTTACACCGGGATACCGTTCGGAGCGCGTTGTAAAATCTTCTTTCGAGCAGGAGCTTCTCAGCCGCATGGATTCTGACGGTACAGCTTCGCTGAGCAGTCGGAAAGGCTCCCCGATGACTCTGATCGGCGGTACGATGACTTCATATGAACCCGGCGCCATCAAGGAAACGGGCCGCGCGCTTGACGTTGCGATCAATGGAGAAGGCTTCTTCTCCATTAGAGGAACGGATGGGCAGAATTATCTTACCCGCAACGGCTCGTTCAGTATAGACGATGAGGGCTACCTGACGCTTGCCGGCTTTGGCCGCGTACAGGGAGCGACCGGCGATATCCGGGTCGGTACTTCCGACATTGATATTTCATCGGAGGGTATCATTCGGGATAAGCAGGGCAACACGCTCGGCACCCTCTCGATCATTCAGCCGGCCGATCTCAATACGCTCACGCGCAGCGCAAACGGCATGTTTATCGGCGGCGGCAACACACCCTCGACCGGCTTTGAGATCATTCAGAGCAGCCTTGAGAGCTCCAATGTGGACTTGAACACCGAGATCACAAATCTGATTGCCGCTCAGCGCGATTTGCAGAGCTGTGCGTCCGCACTCAAGATCATTGATTCGATGGATCGCAAATCAGCGCAGATCGCTTCTGTCTGACGCTGAGAGGAGGATTTATCCATGAGCAGAACACTTTACACCGGCGCTGCCGGTCTGAGGGCAAGTCAGTATTATATCAACAATATCGGCACCAACATCGCGAATGTCAACACGAGCGGTTACAAACCGATCGTGACGAGTTTCAGCGACCTGCTCTATACGCAGATGTATGTCAAATCTGCGGATGTGCTCTCCGGGCAGGGCAGCAAGGCAAGTTTCGGCGGTATCAACCCCACACAAAGCTCGCTCGTCTCAACGGGAATGGACATGGACCTTGCGATCAACGGTGACGGTTGGTTTGCCATTGAAACGAAAAATGGCGTTGCCTATACCCGCAGCGGCGAATTTTCTCTTGCACTGGATCAGAACACCTGTTATCTGGTCGACGGGAGCGGAAATTATGTTCTGGACAAAAATTTCAACCGCATTTCCATGATGGCGCCGACATCCCTTACAGATACGGAAAACGGATCAGAAGCGACGGTCTCCAGCTTTGATGCGACGAAGCTGACATCGCAGGTCGCCGTGTTCCGTTTTGCAAATCCCGAGGCGCTTACACCCATGTCCGGAAACCTCTATTCCGCAAATGATTTCACCGGCGAGCCTTCGCTTGTGGCTGACCCGAAGATCGTGAGCGGATATCTTGAACAGTCCGGCGCAATGCTCGCAGATGGCATGATTGATCTGATCGCTGCCCAGCGCGCATATCAGCTCAGCGCCAAAGTCCTTCAAACGGCGGACGAGGACGAGCAGACAGTCAACAATCTGCGTACTTAAAGCTGCATTACTTTACCTGCCTTGGGGCAGCGCATATACGACATAGGAGGAAATTATGGCTTTAAATGATTACAGCGATTTGAGTGAGATGCAGCTTGACGCGTTGCGCGAAATTGGAAATATCGGGTCTGGAAATGCGGCGACAGCGCTGTCCTCCATGCTCGAAAAGGCGGTGAACATCGCCGTTCCCAAAATAAGTGTTCTCGACTACAATGCGGCCTGTGAAGCGCTCGGGGGGCCGGAACAGCTCCTTGTCGGTATTTTGTTTAGCCTCAGCGGAGACGTCACGGGGATGATGATGTTTCTCCTGCACAAGGAATTTGCGCACATGGTGCTCAATTCTCTGGTTGGTTCCGAATTTGATGGCTATACAGAGCTGGACGAAATGGACAAGAGCACCATTCAGGAGGTCGGCAACATTATGGCCGCCTCTTATATCAATGCGATGGCTGCAATGACCGGCCTGACAATAGACATGTCCGTGCCGACGATGAATGTTGATATGGCGGGTGCACTCTTGAGCGTCCCCGCGATCTACTATGCAAACATCAGCGATAAGATCATTATGATCGAGGATGAATTCGGGCATGACGAAAATAATGAAGCATCAAGCCACATCCTGCTCATTCCTGAGGTCGACGGCCTCAAAAAAATTATGGAGAGTCTGGGGCTGGATACATGAGCAAAACGATCACGGTCGGGATAGCGGACTTTAATGTCGCAAAGGACGACGACACGCTGGTCACATACGCGCTCGGTTCCTGTGTTGGCATTTGTCTGTATGATCCCGTGATGAAATTAGCGGGACTTTCACACATTATGCTTCCCAGCATCAAGGAGTTTACGGATCCGAAGGCTTTGGCACAGACCGGTAAATATGCGGATTCGGCCATCGAACTTCTGATGAATAAAATGATCAGCATGGGCGCCAGAAAAATCCGTCTGCGGGCGAAGATCGCGGGCGGTGCGCAGATGTTCGCGCCCGTTAACAATAATACAAATCTGGCTGGTATTGGGGAACGAAATGTTATAGCCGTCAAGAAGGAACTGGCTCGTCTGAGCATACCGATCGTTGCCGAGGATACCGGCAAAAACTATGGCCGAACACTTTTCCTTAGCTCTGCGGACGGCGTTATGCGCATAAAATCAGTCAACAAGGGCGAGTGGACATACTGACTTCGTCGTAAAGCCGCGAAAACAGCCATTTTAATGTGAAGGGGTCGATCTATTATGGCAAATCAGAAACAGCAAGAAATCCTGCTTGAGTCGGGGATCAATGAGCTGGAGATTATGGAATTCACCATTGGCGGCCAGCTTTTCGGCATCAACGTGGCAAAAGTCCGCGAGATTATGAAAATTGAACCGGTTCAGGTGATGCAGAAATCCAACCAGTATGTCGAGGGCGTTTTCAAGCCGAGAGACAAGGTACTGACGGTTATCGACCTTGCTGCTTATCTGGGTCTTGGTGTCTCGGAGAAGCCGGAGCGGGACATTTTCATTATCACCGGGTTCAACAACAGCGAGTATGCGTTCCATGTCCACACAGTTGTTGGCATCGACCGAATTTTCGGAACGCAGCTCAAAAAGCCGGATCCCGTTATCTTTGGCGGTAAGGAAGGTGTTGCGACCGGCATCGTGGAGATGGAAGACAAGCTCATCACAATTCTCGACTTTGAAGCCATAATCGCCGAGATCTGTCCGGAATCGAGTATCCAGTATGTAATGAAGGATTCTGAGCTCAAGGTCACCGCGCGCAGCAACAGTCACATCCTCATTGCAGAGGACTCCAGACTCCTCTCAAAGATGATTATTGAATCCCTGCACAAGTCGGGCTACGCCAATACAATCAAATTTGACAATGGACAGGAAGCATGGGACTATCTCTGCGAGGTCCGCGACGATCCGCAGGAGAACATTGACGACCATGTCAATTGCATCATCACCGATATTGAGATGCCTTTGATGGACGGTCAT
This sequence comes from Oscillospiraceae bacterium, assembly GCA_050943775.1. GTDB lineage: Bacteria > Bacillota > Clostridia > Oscillospirales > Oscillospiraceae > UBA2658. Next base: position 429 of record JBMNPV010000031.1, on the reverse strand, counting down.
CGGCTCACAAAGCTCGTCAAGACCGACGCACAGCTCAAGCACATTCCGCTGATCATTTTCTCTTCGCTGATCAGCGAGGAGATGAAGATCAAAGGTGAGGAACTCGGTGCAGACTTTCAGATCACGAAGCCCGAAATCAACAATCTTGTCAACGTGATCGATAGGCTTACGAATAAGGGCCTGGAAGAATAAATAAAAGGGGAGCCAGACACAGGAGCGTGTCTGACTCTCTTTCGCTTTTCATCTGTAAAAACAGCCTGAAAGACTGCCTCATCGGAAAAAGAGGGCCGCCGTCCATTTGGACGGCGGCCCTCTTTTTCCTTTTTAGAAATCAATCCTGTTCACGAAGCTTATACTGATGTGTCATGCCGGTAAGCTGTTTAGCCTGTGCTGCGAGCTCTTGTGCGGCGGCGGCGCTCTCTTCGGCTG